>JAOAFP010000025.1:4767-16918 GCA_026416215.1 Negativicutes bacterium
CCCGCCGGTCGGGTAGCCCCAGCCGGCGGGCCGGGCCCCCGGCCATCAGCCACACCAGCCGGCCCATGGTCAGCTGGCCGCTCGCCACCAGTTCGGTGAAACAAACCACCAGAGCCGTCTCCAGCCCAATCAGCCCCGGCGCCCCCATACGCTTGTCCTGCTCGCTGTGGGGGGCGTGATCGGTGGCGATCGCGTCCACCACCCCGCCCCTGACGGCCGCGATCAGGGCCAGCCGGTCGCGTTGGCTTCTCAGCGGCGGATTGACCCGAAAATCAACCTCGTCGGTCAAAACCAGATGATGGGGAGTCACTTCGAGGCTGACCGCCACCCCCCGCCGCCGGGCGGCCGCCGCCATTTCCACCCCCTCGGCGGTGCTGACGTGGCAGAGGTGGACCGGGCTGCCCAGCTCCCCGCTCAGCCGGATGTCGCGGGCGATCATCGCGTTTTCCGACCGGCGGCTGTCGGTGCCGTCCATCTCCCGGTAGGCGGCGTGGGACATCACTATCGCCCTCTTTTCCCTGGCGACAGCCATTGCTTCGGCCATCAGCCGGTCGTCCTCCACCCCGCAGCCGTCGTCGCTCACCACCCGGAAGGGCGGCCAGCAGCTTACTTCAGCCATGGCCGGCGACAACCTTTCGCCGGCCAGGTCCTCGGTGATCGCCGCCGCCTGCCGGCCGTCCACCAGGCCGGCCCGCCTGAGTTGCTCCTCATTGTCGGCCGCCTGCCGCCAGCTGTTGATCACCGGCCGGGTATTGGCCATCATCGTGACAAAACCGTAGCCCCCGGCCACCGCCGCCCGGCTGCCGGAAACAAAGTCTTCCTTGTACTCGTGGCCCGGCTGGCGGAAATGGCAGTGCAAGTCCACCAGGGCCGGCAACAGCAGCAGCCCCCGGCCGTCGATCGTGGCTGCCCCGGCCGGCCGGCGGTGCACGTACCGTCCGTCTTCAATGTAAACATCGCCCGTCCGCTGGCCGTCACTGTCCACCACCCGGACATCGGCAACGATCAGGCACCTTTCCCCTGCCACCGCTCAGACCGCAAGCAGGTGGTCGCAGTACTTGCAGCGGTAGCTGCTGCTGCCCGGCAGCCGGACAAACACGTGATCGACCTGTTGCTCAACCGTAGTCACGCAGCGCGGGTTTTTGCAGAACAGCAGATTCACCACCCGCTCCGGCAGGGTAAGGGAGAACTTCTTCACCGTCTTCCCCCGGCGAATGACCGACACCGTGGCCTGCGGGGCCAGAATGCCCAAATCGTCCAGATTCACATCGTCGCTATTCTCAATCTTGATCATATCCTTGCTGCCCATCTTGTTGCTGGGCACGTTCATAATCAGTGCAGTCTGGAGATTGGCGGAATCCAGCCCCAAGTGATAGAAAATTTTCAGCCCCTTGCCGGCGGGAATGTGGTCGATAACCAGCCCGTTCTGGATGCTGGCAACTGTTATCATCAGCTCACCCCCAACAATTTGGCGATCAGTGCCATTCTCGCAATCATTCCCAGCCGGGCCTGGGGAAAATACACCGCCCGCCGGTCATCATCCACCCCGTAGGCAATCTCGTTAACCCGCGGCAGCGGGTGCATCACGATCAGATCCTCCCTGGCCCGGGACAGCACCCGCCGGTCGAGAATATAGCAGTCCTTCAGCCGCAGGTAGTCGGCCTCGTTGAAAAACCGTTCCCGTTGCACCCTGGTCATATAAAGAATGTCCATCTTGCCGATATGCTGTTCCAGCGGCTGGTCGACCACGCACTCCACCGCACAACCGGCCGGCAGCCCGGCCATTATGTAGTCGGGCACGGTTAGCTCTCCGGGCGACACGCAGACAAACCGCACCCCCGGGTAGCGGGCCATGGCCTGAATCAGCGAGTGCACCGTCCGGCCGAACTTGAGGTCGCCGCACAGCCCCACGGTCAGCCCCTCGAACCGCTGCTTGTAGTGGCGAATGGTAAACAGATCGGTCAGGGTCTGGGTGGGGTGATGGTGGCCGCCGTCACCGGCGTTAATCACCGGAATGGGCGAATAGCCGGCCGCCACCAGCGCCGAACCCTCCTTGGGATGGCGCATAACCGCAATGTCGGCGTAACAGGCCACAGTGCGGATGGTGTCGGCAATACTCTCCCCTTTGGCCACCGAACTGGAATTGGGCTCGGCGAACCCGATCACCTGCCCCCCCAGACGGTACATCGCCGCCTCAAAACTAAACCTAGTCCGGGTACTGGGCTCATAAAACAGCGTTGCCATAATCATGCCCCGGCACAGCGAAAAAAAATCTCCCATGCTGGCCGCCATCGTCTCGGCCAACCGGAAGATCTCCTCCATCTCCGCCGGGGTGAAATCGTGTGGCTCTATCAAATGCCGACCCTTTAACATCCGAACCACCCCCGTCAAATTTTTCACATTATACCACAACTGTCCGGCCGGGAAAACCGGCTGGGACGGTAAACGGCACACACCCACCCTTGTCTTCGAAAGCGGAAATTGCCGCAATAGTGTGATAACAGCTGAATAAAGCCGTTAATCAAAGTCAATCGTTCCTGATTGTCCTTGTCCGCTTCCGGCCGCTTATGCTAAAATTCCCCGCGGGCGAGGGGCAGTCGCGTCGCCTGCGGATCGCAAGGCAGGGCAGACGCGACAGGCTGGTGGAAAACAGACAGGCCACAGTGCAAACTGTGGCCTGTCTGTTTTTTTGTTTTCACACCGGCCGGCCGGCAGCCGCCACCTCCCTGATCCGCCGGGCAGCCAGCCGCAGCTTGTCACGGGGGCAGGCGATGTTCAGCCTGATGAACCCCTGGCCGCCCCGGCCGAAAGCCGTTCCCGCCCTTGTCACCACCTTGCCGTCGTCGGCCAGCCGCCGGGCCAAACCAATGGTGGCCTCGATCAGTCGGTTGGGCGGATAGCCCCAGCCGGCAAACAGCCGCCGGCAGTCCAGCCACGGCAAATAGGTCGCCCCGGCCGGCATCAGGGACAGACCTTCGGTGCCGCTGGCCAGGTAGTCAGCCAGCCAGCGGCGGTTATCCTCAATATAGTCAAGCATTGCCGCCAGCCACGGCTGGCCGTGCCGGTAAGCGGCCACCACCGCCGTCATTGCCAGGGCATTGGCCGCATAAACCCCGTACTTGCGTAGTCGCTTTGTCATTTCCTCGCGCAGCCCGGCGTGGGGCAAAATGGCGTAGGCGCTGTTCACCCCCGACAGGTTAAACGGCTTGGCGGCCGACGATATCACCGCCACCTGCTGGCCCACCGGCCGGTGCCCGGCCGCGGCCAGCAGCGACACCGGCCGGTGATCGCGATAAACCAGGTCGAGATGGGCCTCGTCGCTGATCAGCCGCAGCCGGTATTCGTGACAGATATCCACCAGTCGGTCCAGTTCGGCCCGCGACCATACCCTCCCCACCGGGGTGTGGGGGCTGCACAGCAGCAATACCCCGGCCTGCCCGCTGGCGGCGATATTCTCCAGCCCCCGCCAGTCGATGCTGTACCAGTCGTTTTCCAGGATCAACGGGTTTTCGACCACCCGCCGGTCGTGAGCGGCGATCAGCCTGTGGAAAGAATCGTAGACTGGCGGCTGAATAATTACTCCTTCGCCCGGCTCGGTCCAGATATCCAGCAGCATGGCAATGGTGGCCAGAATCCCCGGGGTGTAAACCACGTCCTCCGGCATAACTTCCAAGTCAAACCGTTTCTGCCACCAGTCGGCCACCGCATCGCGGTAGTAGCAGTTCTGCCAGCGGGTATAACCCAGCACCGGATGGTCAAGTCTTCGCCTTATCGCGTCCAGAACCGACCCCGGACAGGCAAAATCCATGTCCGATACTGCAAACGGCAAAACTCCCTCCTCGGCAAACCGGTTCTCAGCGTAATCCCACTGCGAGCAACAGGTCCCTCGGCGCTCGATTATTCGGTCAAAATCATACACCGCTACCACTCCCCTATCTCATGCACCACCAGCCCGTCGGCCAGCTTGGGCTCAAACCAGGTGGACTTGGGTGGCATAATTTCACCGGCATCAGCCACCGCCAGCAGATCGGCCATGGTCGTGGCCGGCAGGGCAAACGCTGCCGCCCACTCGCCGCTGTCCACCCGCCGGAGCAGTTCATCCGCCCCCCTGATCCCCCCGACAAAATCAATTCGCCGGTC
Organism: Negativicutes bacterium; assembly: GCA_026416215.1. GTDB lineage: Bacteria > Bacillota > Negativicutes > SKW292 > SKW292 > SKW292. Next base: position 8,908 of record JAOAFP010000025.1, read on the forward strand.
GGTACGGGGATCGTTGATGCCCAGCAATGGGGCCAGCACCGCCTGCTGCAGCCGGTTGGCCGGCAACCGGGCCAACACGCCGTCACCCTTCACCGGCACAATCAGCCGGTACCAGCGCCTGTCCAGATATAGCATCGCCTGGTCTGCCCCGGCCGGCGGCTGCCAGCCGTCGCCAGCCGTCACTTCCACCCCGGCCGCCGCCAGCCCGGCCAGAAACTCCGCCGGGCTGCAGCCGGCCAAATCCCTGATTAAACGGTTGTACGGCAAAATTTCCAGCTGATCAGCCGGAAACAGTACGGCCAGAAACCACTGGGCGGCCTCACTGCCCAGCTCTTCTCCCGCCCGGGCTGCCGCTGCCGAGCGGTGATGGCCGTCAGCGATATACAGCCGCGGCATTTGCTCCACTATTGCCTGCCATTCCCGGTTTTGGACCGGGGGCAACGGCCACAGCTGGTGCCGCACCCCATCGCTGGCCATCACATCTATTTCAGCCTGACTGGACATCGTTGCCCCGGCCAGCATGGCCGCCAGCCGGCCGTCATCGTCGCGGCCGGCCAGAAACACCGGTCCGGTCTGGGCCCGGGTGGCCAGGATATGCCGGGTACGGTCCTCTTCCTTATCCGGCCGGGTAAGCTCGTGCCTGCGTACCACCCCCGCCCGGTACTCGGCCACCGATGCCAGCCCGACCAGCCCGGTCTGGGATCGCCCCCGCCAGGTCAGCTGATAAACGTAAAACCGCTCATGGCTGTCAGGCACCAGCCAGCCTCTGGCCTTCATCTTCCGCCAGTTGGCGGCCGCCCGCTCATACACCCGCTGGTCATCGGCCGCCAGTTCCGGCGGCAGTTCCACCTCAGCCCGGGTCACCCGCAAAAAGCAGTGTTGATTGCCGACACAGACAGCCCGGGCCTCATCCCGGCCAACCACGTCATAGGGCGGGGAAATAACCGCTGCCGCCAGATCCGGCCGCGGCACCCACCCGGCCAGTGGCTTAAATTTTGCCAATTCCAGTTCCCCCTTCAGCCAGGGAAAGGTCTGCCGCATCACCGGCCACGGCTATGTTCCCTTTCCCTGCGGCCGGCCTTTTTCCCTGTTCCCCCAGCGTTCAAGGGCTGCCATCACCTCGCCGGCGCCAATATCCTGCCTGGCCGCCAGCCGCAGCAGCTCTTCGCCATCGGCCGGGCAGGCCAGACCAACCAGCTTAAACATAGCGTTGTCCACAACCTCGACGTTGTCGTCGCCTTCCTTCCACAGCTCTTCAAACAGCTTTTCCCCCGGTCTTATGCCGGTGTACCTAATTTCAATGTCGCTGTCAGGCTCGCACCCGGACAGCCTGATCATATCCCTGGCCAAATCGACAATTTTCACCGGTTCGCCCATATTGAGAAGAAAAATCTCCCCGCCGGCCGCCCTGGCCCCAGCCATCAGCACCAGTTGGCAGGCTTCTGGTATGGTCATAAAATACCGCCTCATATCGGGGTGGGTAACCGTGACCGGCCCGCCGGCCGCGATTTGCCGCCGGAACATCGGCACCACGCTACCGCGGCTGCCCAGCACGTTGCCGAACCGGACCGCACACATTCTGGTCGTGCCGGCCGTCGCCTGCAGCAAAACAAAAATCAGCTCGGCCACCCGCTTGCTGGCTCCCATGACACTGACCGGATTGACCGCCTTGTCGGTTGAGACAAGAAGACAAAGCTCCGTCCCGGCGCCCGCCGCCGCCCTGGCCACCACGTACGAACCCCAGACGTTGTTGCGCCAGGCCTCGACCGGCTGGTTTTCCATAAGCGGCACGTGCTTGTGGGCAGCTGCGTGCAGCACGACCTGAGGCCGGTAAAGGCTAAAGGCCGCACGCACCGCCGTCTCGTCGCGCACGTCGCCGATAAACGGCCATACCGGCAGCTGCGGCTCGCGGTGGCAAATTTCCTGATAAATATCGTAAATGCTATTTTCCCCCCGGCCGAACAGCACCAGGCCCTTCACTCCCCCGGCCGCCAGCTGGCGGGCAATTTCCCCGCCGATCGAGCCGCCGGCACCGGTAATCAGCACCGTCTTGCCGCCGTAAAACCGGAAAAGTTTTTCCCGGTCAAAACTGACCGCCTTGCGGGACAGCAGGTCCTCGATTTCGATCTGCCGCAGCTGGCTTACCGTCACCCGGCCGCTGACTATGTCAAACATGCCGGGCACAGTTTTGACGCTTAGACCGGCAGCCTGGCAAATGGCGTTGATCTTTCCGATTTCACCCCCGGGCAGGGACGGCACGGCCAGAAAAATATCCTTCACCTGTTTTTTGGCCGCCAGCCGGGGGATGTCGTCGCGGCCGCCCAACACTCTGTAACCGGCAACCATTTTGCCGAGCTTGCCGGGGTCGTCGTCGAGGAAACCGCAGATTTTGAACTGGTCGCGCAAATTTCGTTCGATCTCCCGCACCAGCATCATCCCGGCATCACCGGCGCCAAAAATTAGCACCTTCTTTATTGGCCGGCCGCCCTGGGTTTTATCTGCCGCCCTCGCCAGGAAAGCTTGCCGGGTAAACCGCGATTTTAACGACCACAGCACCCGTGGTGTCAGGCGCAAGCCGACAAAAGCCAGCACATCCAGCACTGCCAGCAACAGGTAAAACCCCCGCGGCAGGCTGGCGCCGTGGATGACCATGGCCAGGAAAAACAACCCGTCGGCCGCCAGCACCGCCGCCACCACCCGTGCCACTTCCGGCACCGAAGCATAGCGCCAGACCTGCTGGTATCCCCCGGCTGCCGCCATCGTTGCCAGCCCCAGCAGGCAGCGCAGCCAAACGCTCCGGGCCAGAATGTCGTAAAAATGGTGGTTAATATCGCCGTCCAGCCGGATCATCATAGCCGCGTAGGCTAAAACGGCCAAAGCCACTATATCAACAATCGCCCAGCGAAAACGCCATATCCGCCGCAAAATTATCCCCCTCCAAAACCGGACGGTGCTATGTCCTGTGTCAATTGGTCCCGTCAAAGTACGGCATGGTTGCGTGACCGCCCCGGCTGATTCCCTCCCGTTTCAGCACCTTTTTCACCGTGAGCCAGATAATGTAAAGGTCGAGGGTAAAACTGCGGTTGTCAACATACCAGACGTCAAGTTCGAATTTTTCCTTCCAGCTTATGGCGTTTCGCCCGTTGACCTGAGCCCAGCCGGTAATCCCCGGCCTGACCTCGTGCCGCCGGTGCTGCCGCTCGCTGTAACGGGGCAGGTACTCCATGAGCAGCGGCCGCGGGCCGACCACCGACATATCCCCTTTCAGCACGTTGACAAACTGCAGGAATTCATCCAGGCTCAGACTGCGGATCAACCGCCCCAATCTTGTTATTCGCTGCTCGTCGGGCAAAAGGATGCCGTTTTCGTCCCGCCCGTCGGTCATGGTCCGGAATTTGTACAGCCTAAACGGTTTGCCGTCTTTGCCCGGCCTGGTCTGGACAAAAAAAACCGGACGCCCCATGTCGGCCACGATCGCTGCCGCCACCGCCAGCAGCACCGGCCACAGCACCAAAAGCACCGCCCCGGCAAACAGTACGTCGAACAGCCGTTTCATTACCCCGCCACCGACAATATGATGTCAATTATTCTGTCCTGATCGGCCGGATCGAGATTCGAGCCGGACGGCAGGCACAGCCCGCGGAAAAAAAGATCGCCGCAGACATCAAGCCCGTCTTCGGCACTGTAGTATTCGCAGCCGGCAAACAGCGGCTGCAAATGCAGAGGTTTCCAGAGCGGCCGGCTTTCAATGTTCTGTTCAGCCAGACGGTCGTAGACATCGCGGTAGCTCACCCGGCCCTGTTCCCGATCAAGCACCATGGCGGTAAGCCAGCGGGTGGAACGCCCGTAGCCGGCCTCGGGCATAAAGCTGATACCGCCAGCTCCTTCCAGCTTTTGCCGGTAGCGTTCAAACACCTCCCTCCGCCCGGCCACCCGCTGATCCAGCACCCGGAGCTGCCCCCGTCCGATCCCGGCCACCACGTTGCTCATCCGGTAGTTGTAGCCCAGCTGGCTGTGCTGGTAATGGATGGCCCGGTCGCGGGCCTGGGTGGCCCAGAACCTGGCCCTTTCTATCATTTCCCCGTCTTCCCCCACCAGCATCCCCCCGCCGGACGAGGTGATGATCTTGTTGCCGTTAAAGGAGAATACCGCCAGTTCAGCCAGCGATCCGCACTTTTTCCCTTTGTATTCCGCTCCCAGGGCTTCAGCGGCGTCCTCGATGATTTTCGCGCCAAAATCGGCGCATGCCGCCCGCAACTGGTCGTAATCGGCGCTTTGGCCGTAAAGATCAACCACCACCACCGCTCTGGCCGGCTTCCCCCGGCCGGCCAGGCTTGCCAGTGCCCGCCTGAGTGCCGCCGGCGACATGTTCCAGGTGCCTGGGTCACTGTCAATAAACACCGGCGTCGCCCCGAGGTACAAGATAGGATTGGCGCTGGCAATGAAGGTAAAGCTCGAACAGCACACCGTATCGCCCGGCCCCACCCCGGCCAGGCGCAAAGCCAGGTGCAAAGCCGCCGTCCCCGAACTCAGGGCGGCTGCGTGACCAACTCCCACATACTCAGCCAGCTCCCGCTCAAACCTGTCAACGTTCGGCCCCAGCGGCGCTACCCAGTTGTCGGCAAACGCCTGCCGGATGTACTCAAGCTCATAGCCCTCGTCGCTCATATGCGGCGATGAGAGGTAAATCCGTTTACTGTTCAAATGTCGTTACCTCTCTTTGACATTCATTATTCCTCAGTATCTTTGCCGGATTGCCTACTACAACCACACCGTCTGGCACATCCTTGACTACCACAGCTCCAGCCCCCACAATTGAATTGCAACCGATTGTCACCCCGTTTCTAATAGATGCACCGATCCCTATCCAGCTTAAATCACCCACTGAAACATTTCCGCCAAGCTTCGCCCCCGGGGATATATGCACCCAGTCACCAACATGGCAATCGTGTTCGACAACCGACCTGGTATTCAATATGCAACCTTTCCCCACCCTGGCCCCCGCATTCACAACTGCACCAGCCAGCACAACCGTCCCATCGCCAATAGCGGTATATTTAGCTATAACAGCCGAACTGTGAACACAAACAGGGAAAAGCGCACCCTGGCTGGCCAGCCGATTCTGCCATTTCATACGTTTACCGTTATCCCCCAGAGCTACAAGCCAAAAACCTAAGCTAAAACGATCAATTTCGCTAATATCATAGACATCTATACCAAGAACTTCCCTTTTCGTCATACCTAGACTGTCGGCAACCGTCACTTTAAAACAATTGCCTGAAAACAGCGCATCCACTACCACCCGGGCCTGTCCGCCGCTGCCATAAACAAAAACCTTCATAATTTTAGCTCCACAAGATGGTCATAGCAACTGTTAAATCAAAGTGTTGCTCATACAAACAATTATGCAGGATTAAATCCGCAAGTGATGTCCGTAAAATTGTGCAAAAACAAACAGGGTCAAGCTCAAAGCCCGGTAGAAATTTAGTGATATGCAAATACTACAGAACATAGGGAAAAGAACGTTGCCCAAAGCAACATCACACAGAGATCAGCAACTCTGTACGATTTTTCCCGGGGGGGGTAAAACGATGGAAAGAAAAACTGCTGAGAAATGCATTGAACCAACCTATTCACAACCGTCCGCCTCCCGCTTCCTACCGATTCACCTGCTGCGCCTCCCCTGTCGTCGCGCAATCATACTGACAACTATCCCTCACACCGCTTCCGCCACGCCAAAATGGATTCCGCCACCCGATGAACCTGTTCTGCCGTCAGATACGGACTCATCGGCAGGCTGAGCACCCGTCCGGCCGCCCGTTCGGCCACGGGAAAGCTCCTCGGACCACAGCCATACTGGCTGTACGCCGGCTGCAAGTGCAGCGGCAGGGGATAATGTACGACGGTGGGGATACCCTGTCCGGCCAGATGACCGGCCAGCCCGTCCCGGTCGTCCACAGCAATGATGTACTGTGCGTATACCGAAGAGCACTCCGGCTTAATATACGGAGTTTCCACCCATCTGGACAACAGCTCGTCATACCGGCAGGCAGCCGCCTGACGCATTGCCACCTCGTCGGGGAAGACATCAAGCTTGGCCAGCAGGATAGCCGCCTGCAGCGTATCCAGCCGGCTGTTCACCCCCACCAGCGGATGGTGGTACCGCCGGTCCTGGCCATGGGCACGGATTTGCCTTAACCTTTCCTCCAGCTCGTCATCATCAGTGAACAGCGCCCCGCCATCACCGTAGCAGCCCAGCGGCTTAGAAGGAAAAAAGCTGGTGCAGCCGATACAGCTTAACCCTGCCGATCGTCTTCCCCGGTAGGTGGCGCCAAAGCTCTGGGCGGCATCCTCGATGACTGTCAGCCCGTGCCGGGCAGCGATCGCATTCAGCAATTATTCCCGGGTAATATCTGAAAACAAAGTGCGGCTGATGACTTCGGATGCCAAGAACAGTCGCCGGCAGAATACCAGCTATTTTTGCCCGGTTGGCAGCACCCGCGAAACCGGCCCAAAGTTGTTTGGCCGGGGGCACAGCCCTGTCGCCGGTACTCATCGATCGTTTACAAGACCTGTAAAATCGATAAAACCGACCCCCCCGGACATACCCTTCGTCCCCCGCTCGCCAAGGTGGTGACGGAAACAGTCATGTCCCACCAGCAATACCAGCAGGTCAGCCCTCGAAACAGCTTCCTCCACGGTCACGAGCCTGCACCCCAATTGTATCAGGCCATCCGGCAATTCTTCGCACCATGGGTCAGAAACAAGCACCTCACATTCAGGAACGCCGGCAACTTTTTCCGTCACGGCAACAGCCGGGCTTTCCCTGGTGTCGCCAACATTAGGTTTATACGTAATGCCGAGAACCGAAACGATTTTTTTGTCCTTCCCCCGTATTCTGCGGGCCGCATCGATAATTTTGTCGGCAACACGGCAGGGCATGCCGTCGTTTATATTCCTTGCCGTCCGCAACAAAGCTGTAATTTGCGGCGCAGAATCTATCAGGAACCACGGATCAACCGCTATGCAGTGCCCACCCACGCCGATCCCGGGCCGCAGCAGGTTGACTCTGGGGTGTCTGTTGGCGAGTTCCATCACTTTAAGAGCGCTAATGCCTTTCTCTTCGCATACCAACGAGATTTCGTTCGCCAGCGCAATGTTGACATCGCGGAAAGAATTCTCGACCAGCTTAACCATTTCTGCCGTTTTGGCATCAGTAATGCTAATCGATCCTTTAACGAACAACGAGTAGAACCTGGCAGCACGATCAGCCGAATCGCCCGTAGTCCCGCCAACTACCCGGTCATTACCGATAAGCTCTGCAACAATATTCCCCGGCAAAACCCTCTCCGGACAATAGGCAAAATGTAATTTGCCCGCCAAATCGGGACGCATCCCCTGCACCATTGCAGCAATACGATCTGTCGTTCCAACCGGACAGGTTGATTCGATGATCACGAGATTCCCTTCAGCAATCACGCTTGCTATGCTGGCAGCCGCATCGTCCACCATGTCCAATACCGGCTTTTTCACGTCGCTCACCGGGGTCGGTACCGCGATTACAAACACGTCGGCGGCTTCTATTATCATGCTGGCACGCAAATTGCCGCATGCCAGCGCGTCCCTGACCATCTCATCCAGCCCGCCTTCTGACAAACCAACAATCCCCGCGTTAATACTGCTGACCACTTTGGGATTTTTGTCCACGCCGACGACCTGCGCCCCTTTCGAGGCAAGCACAGCCGCTAATGGTAAGCCGATGTAACCTATGCCGATAACCGAGACTTTCATGCTCTCTCCCGAATAAAGTGTATTATGCTTTCAACGGTTGCTTTTCGCGAATGGTTAGCCTTTACCCAGGCTTGTCCCTTTTCCCCCATCAGGACCAACTTTTCCTGACCAGCGTTCCTCATTTCCCACACCACCTTTGCCACGGCCTCCGCATTTTCAGGATCGGCGGCAAGTCCCATTCCCTCTTGCGTCACCACAGTTGCCCCCCGTCCCGGCCCCT
>JAOAFP010000217.1 GCA_026416215.1 Negativicutes bacterium
GGTCTGTCTGGCCGTACGTCTTGCCTATTTCCGCTCCTCCCGCAGCCGGCTGAAAATTGCCTTCACACGACCCAGCCGATCCGTCGCCAGCCAGATCTGCCGCTGCGGCTCGGCGGCGTTGACCGGGCAGTTCGCCACGTTTGCCGTATATACAGCCATGACCTGTTTGCTGCTCGATCTGGGAGGGAGCGACGCCCTGGCGGCTGGCGGGGTGCTGGAACGACTGTTTAGCCTGCTGGTCATGCCGGTGGTGGCCATATCGGTGGGCGCCCAGCCCATCATCAGTTACAATTACGGATCCGGCGACACCGGGCGGCTCCGCCGCAGCCTGTGGTCGGCGGTGGGGCTTGCCACTGCCGTCAGCTGCCTGGCTATGCTGATCTGCCAGTTGTTTCCGTCGTCGATTATGTCGCTGTTTTTCCTCAGGGGCAACGCCCTGACCTACGGCACTGATGCTCTGCTAATCTGCACCCTGTCTTTTCCGGTGATTGGTCTGGCCATTGTCGGTTCCGAGTATTTTCCGGCCGTCTACCGTCCCCGGGTGGGGGTGGTGCTGACCCTGCTCCGCCAGATTGTGTTCCTGTTGCCCCTGATGTACATCCTCTCCCGTTACTGGCAGATCAACGGTCTGTGGGCAGCCTTGCCCCTGTCCGACCTGTTGATCGTCCTGATCACCGTGCCACTGCTGATGTCGGACCTGTCCAGACGTTCCGGCTGATCTGACCGCCACCCCGACCGGTCCACCGGCTTGTCTTTGTCAATAAAAAACCGCCGTGTCAGGCGGTTTTTCTTCTTGCCATTTCCCGCAGTCGGGCAATCCGTTCCTCAGTCGGCGGGTGGGTGCTGAACAGGCTGACAATGCCGCCGCCCCGCAGGGGATTGATTATGAACAGGGCTGACGTTGCCGGCGTGGCTTCCGGCATTGTCCGGTGCCGGGCATAGTACTGGATCTTTTCCAGTGCTGACGCCAGCGCCAGCGGCTGTCCGCAGATACCAGCCCCGGTGGCATCGGCCTGGTACTCCCGGGTGCGGGATATTGCCAGCTGAATGATCATCGCCGCCAGCGGCGCCACAATCATCATCAGCAGTGCCCCCAGCATTCCGCCGCCTTCCTCGCGTTCGTCGCTGCTGCGCCCGCCAAAGATCATCATCCACTGAGCCATATTGGCGATGTAGGTTATCACCCCGGCCAGCGTGGCGGCAATGGTGCTGATCAGTGTATCGCGATTTTTGATGTGAGCCAGCTCGTGGGCGATAACCCCGCGCAGTTCGTCGCGGCTCAGTGCCTGCAATATGCCGGTGGTCACCGCCACCACCCCGTGCTCGGGGTCGCGACCGGTGGCAAAGGCGTTGGGTGCCGGCTCGTCGATAATATAAATCCTTGGCACCGGGATCTGCCCCGCTCTGGCCAGCTCGACCACCAGATTGTAGAGCTGCGGGTTTTCCCCGGGTTCAATTGGCTGGGCCCCGTACATCCTCAGCACTATCTTGTCGCTGTACCAATAGCTGACAAAATTCATCAGCAGGGAAAACACCAGCATCACCGTCATTCCCTGTGCCCCGCCGAACGCATTGCCCAGCAGGATCATCAGCACAGTAAGCAGCCCCAGCAACACAGCAGTCTTAACGCGGTTCATAATCCTGCTCCTCCTCCCTTAAAACAAGAAATCCAATATTTGTTTGCTAAAATAACACAAGCCGGCCCAACCTGTCAAACGGGCACATCCTCTTCCCCGTCACCAAAACAGCCCGGTTTTACGGCAGCTCCCGTCTTAGCCGGCAGTACCTGGCCGCCAGTTCGCCAAAACCGCCCCTTTTCCCGCCCAGCCGCCAGCAGAGTACAGCTG
>JAOAFP010000218.1 GCA_026416215.1 Negativicutes bacterium
CTCCTCGTATATAACGCGTCGGTTTTCGTTACTGCAGGCAGACTGCCTGCCTTAGGTACTTCCTGAATCACAGGACAAAAAAAGGCGGGCATTTCACCCGCCTAAGCCTCACACCTTGATCTGATCTGAAAACTGATCCGTCAAAACAATATGTCGACCATACCACCGACAGGATACTGAACGGTGTCAAACCGGCTCAGGGCCAGGTCACCATGGATATTAATGTCAACTGCAACCGCCCGGGCATTACCGTCGTAACCCCAGCTGTCCCGTTTCCTAACCAGATAGGCCGCATTATGACCACCGCCCCGTTCATCGCTGCCGGCCGCTGCACCAACCGGCACTGCCGCACCGCCCGATACTGTCGACGCCTGATACTCACCGGCCGCACCTATTTCCCGGGTTTTCTTCTCCCATCTGGCGAACTTGTCAGAGCTATCGCCGATGCCTTCAGCTGTATCACGGGCCTGTGTCCTCTGCACAGGTGCGTAACGGCTCCACGGCGCCTGCATACTGGCTATGCTCCGATAGTTGGAAAGAGCGTTCAGGTAGTTATAATTCACCGTCTACACCCCTTTTCCCGGCCAGTCGGTCTATTTGCCCTGATTTTATCATTTTTGCCAGCATCTTGCAACGTCGGCCGGTGCACCACAACGCCAGCCTGCCGTCCCGTACTCTCCCTTCCGCTGGCAGACAGGCCACCAGGCGGTTTTCTGATTCTATTCGGCCAAACAAGTATCAAAGCTCGAACCGCCAATGAATTCGCGGAGAATCGAATTGTTAGGCACCAGCTCCTCACTGATTGGCAAGAAGAATGATAACAGCTTGATCAACCGGCGGGCTTCAAAGTACTGTTCATCATCGGCCGTGATCTGTTCAAGCAGAGGTACGGCGTGGGCACCAAGCACAGCCAGCTCGTAGATCAACGCCGAATTGAACATTACATCCGCCTCTTCCTGAAACGGAAAAATATTCCTCTCCTCACCACGGCGGACCGAAGGCCACATCTTAAGGGTGGCCAGAGCGGTATGCCCCCGGTACCGGTTGTCGCGGACGATCCGCCTAATCAGCCTAGTATCAGTGGTGGCTATACGGTTATGGTTGTCAATGGCAAGCTGAGTTATAGCACTTACGTAGACCTTTAACTTGCTGTGCCGGGGCACCGATTCAGTCAGGCGTTCATTCAGCCCGTGAATGCCCTCGATGATCAGCGGCTGATTTTCCCCCAAGACGAGTAAATTCCCCTTGTAACGTCTTGAACCGGTAGTGAAATCAAACGAGGGAATATCGACTTCTTCACCGGCCAGCAGTGCGGTGAGATGTTCGTTGAACAGATCGATATCGATGGCTTCCAGTGCCTCGAAATCGTAATCGCCGTTTTTGTCGCGCGGCGTCCTCTCGCGGTCGACAAAATAATCGTCAAGTGAAATGCGCACCGGCCTCAGGCCATTGACCATCAACTGTATGCCCAGCCTGTTGGCGAAGGTGGTTTTTCCCGATGACGACGGTCCGGCAATGGTTATCAGCCTGATTTGATCAGACTGTTCAGCCACCATGTCGGCAATCTGGGCGATCTTCTTTTCATGCAGTCCCTCTGCCACCCTGACAATATCACCTATTCTACGGCAATCCCCCGTCGCATTGTTTAGACTGGACACAAAATCACAGTTGAGTATTTTCCCCCAACGCTCAGCCTCGCGAAACACCCGCGACAACTTTGGCTGGTCGACAAACGGGGGCAAAACCCGCGGATTATCCTTTTCCGGATAGCGGAGTATAAATCCATCCTGAGAATAATAACGCAGGGCAAATACATCCAGGCAGCCGGTG
>JAOAFP010000219.1 GCA_026416215.1 Negativicutes bacterium
TTCGCTCGTCGGCAGCGTCAGATGTGTATAAGACACAGTTGCTGTACACTGCCTCGGCCTGCAGCCACCACGGCGTTTCCTCCTCAACCACCACCAGCCCGTCCGACTTGTAGTCCCCCCAGGCCGACAGCCTGTGCTCGTAGTAGTCGCGGACCATGCCGTTGCTGCAATAGGTTCTCACCCTTTCCGCCTCAATGCCGCCGACCAGCACCGAATTGGGCGGAGCATCCTTTTCATTGCCAAAGCCTATGTTGCCTTTGGCCAGCTGCCACTGGGTGGATATTCCGTTGGGCCCCCGGTCAATGTCGAGGTCAACGCCGCCCAGTGCCGATGTTATATCGTTCAGGGGGAAGGTGACCAGCAATCCTGTGTAGTAGGGCTGTTTCTCCGTTTTCTGGTAAAACAGGCCAATGTTGCACTCGCCGATCAGAAAAACGTCCCTGCCTACTTTGCTGCCAAGATAGACGTTAAAGCCATTGTCCATCTTCCGCTGATTATCGGTCATCTGCAACCCCCCGACGTGGGTCTCAAAATGGACGGCGCCGAAGTTATGGTGAAAATAGACGTAGTTTTCCAGAAACTTCGCCCCCTCTAGCCCGGCTGCCGGATTGGCGTAGCCAAAACCCCAGTATATTCCGGTGGCGTGATAGCCCAGGCCGCTTTTATGGGCGTAATCCAGCTGCAACATCGTGCCGCCGTAGCCATTGTGCTGAAGATTCGGATTGTTGGGGTTGCGCAGATCGGATGTCCCCGGCGGGTTTATGAACATCGACAAAGCGTCGGGGTAAGTGGCGGTGAGGTAGCGCTCCACGCCCACCCGCAGGCTGTAGTTGAAAACCCCGTCGTCGCTGCGGTTAAAGCCGAACAGCTCAAGGTTGTTCTCATCAAACATCGGCTGCCAGCCACTGACCGTGTCAAACAGATTGTTCGACCTGGCAACCATATGATACCTGCTCCCCGGCCAGAGGTCGACATCGACCTGTAGCTGCAAATTCCGGAAATAGGCATAAGATTTATCAGTGTTGAAAAAAAGGCCAACGCTCAGATTCCAGTTGCCGCGGCCAAACCCCAGCCCGGGAAAGTTCCAGCCGTCCTGGTACTGTTGACCGATGATTTTCCCTTCAAACACGTCCTCAGCGGCTTCGGCAGAAGACCACGAGTACAAAAAAATAAACGCTATCACCATGAAGGCCTTTCTCATCATTCCGCACCTTTCTCCTTTCGGTAAAGCGGCTGTATTGGCTGCACAGAAATTGTAAAACTAAAATAGCAGCGTCCCGGGCTGCTGTCCTATCAGTAATCTTGCAAAAGCCATTGTTCAACAAGCCGGTGCTGTCCATACAAAAACGCGCGCTTGGCATTGCAGGCCAAAGCCCCACCTGCCTTCGTCAGCACCACTCGCAAAGAAAGGCCGCCAGAAGCTGGCGGCCCCTCCTAATATCAGCAAGCCGATTTTAGAAATAGAAGTAGAAGTCTGTACGGAAGTGCTGGTAGCTAGTGCCGCCAGTACTCCCACCACCGTATTGTTTAACTGTCGGGTCGTAGTCGTTGTAAAACACTTCCATCTGGATATTCTTGGCCCAGACGTAATCGAAACCTATTTCCCAGCCCCTAGCACCAAGGAAATTTGGAGCGAGGTCATTGCCGGTATTGTTATTGTACCCGGGAAGGTCGTTGTAGTTGCTGTCCCAGGTTGACAACGCCTGCGCATTGGTGTAGGCCGCCCAGGCGTGCCAGCTACCGGGTGTGTTAACATCAACGCTGCCGTAGTCTACCTGAGCGCGATAAGCACTGTTCTGGCTGTTGGCACTGGAATTGCTGTACAGACC
>JAOAFP010000220.1 GCA_026416215.1 Negativicutes bacterium
GTTTGAAACCTGCTCGATAGTATCCACACAGGATACCGACGTTTCGCCTTACGACACTGGGGCTTACGCCTCACGGCAGACCTATGTGACCGGCATGGCAGTCCGCAAGGCGGCGGAGGAAATCAGAGCCAAGGACATTGAATATGCTTCGGGCATGATCGATAAGCCGGAATTCACCCTGGACATCCGGGACGGCTGGCTGGTGTACCGGGAAAATGGTGCCCGGATTATGAAGGTCAGTGAAGTAACCTACGATGCATACTGCGATTTGCGGTTCGGCCGGCCAATTACTGCTGATGTCGGGCACAATGCTCGGGTCAACGCCTTGGCGTTTGGCTGCACTTTTGTCGAACTGGAAGTCGATATACCGCTGGCCCAGGTCACGATCAAGGAAATTTTCAATGTTCACGATTCCGGCCGGATTATCAACCCGGTGTTGGCGGCCGGGCAGGTTCACGGGGGAATGAGCATGGCTCTTGGATACGCTATGTACGAAGTTCTGCAGTTTGACGAAAAAACCGGCAAGCCGCTTAACCCGACCCTGCTGGACTACAAGCTTATGACCACTCTCGACACCCCGGATCTGGGCTGCGAATTTGTCGAGACCAACCCCGAGCCCAACGCACCCTACGGAAACCGCGCCCTGGGCGAACCGCCCACCTGTTCGCCGGCTCCGGCCATCCGCAACGCAATTCTCGACGCAACCGGGGTAGCATTTTATGAGCTGCCGATCAATCCGCACAAGATGATGGCCAGGTTCCAGGAACTTGGCTTGATATAAGGAGGTGCTGAAATGTACGATATAAAAGCTCTTTGGCAACCGCGGACCGTCGCCGAGGCGTGTGATATTTTGCGGGCTAATCCCAAGGCCAGGCTGATTGCCGGCGGCACCGACATTCTGATCAGGATGCACGAAGGGAAGCTGCACGATGCCGAGCTGGTCAGCATTTACGGACTGGATGTCCTACAGGAGATCAAACTGACCGGCGAGGGCAGCCTGCGGATTGGTTCCGGAGCATCTTTCACCAGGGTAATGAAGAATGAATCGGTGAGAAAATGTCTGCCGGTGTTGGGCGAAGCAGTGTCGATGGTCGGCGGACCGCAAACCAGAAATGCTGCCACGATCGGCGGCAATATCTGTAATGGGGCTACCTCGGCCGACAGCGCCTCGACCCTGTTTGCCTGCAACGCCCGGCTGGAAATAACCAACGGCCGGGAAACCAGACTGGTGCCGATCAGCGAGTTTTACCTTGGACCGGGCAAGGTTGCCCTGAAGCAGGATGAAATCCTGATGGCAATTGTTGTGGAAAAAGCTGACTATGAAGGGTTTGCCGGAAACTATGTAAAATATGCCATGCGCAAGGCTCTGGACATCGCCACCCTGGGGGTGGTGTCGATGTGCAAGCTGGCTGACGACGGTGAGACAATTGCTGACTACCGGCTGGCGTTTGGTGTGGCGGCGCCCACACCCATCCGTTGCCCCAAAAGCGAGGCCCTGGTTAAGGGACGAAAACTGTCGGCTGAACTGCTGGAACAGCTGGGGGAAACGGTGATCACGGAAATCAGCCCCCGCACATCGTGGCGGGCCACCAGGGAATTCCGGATCCAGCTGGCTAGGGAGCTGAGCAAGCGAACCCTGCAGGTAGCCTACAGTAAGGCAGGAGGGAAATGAACCATGAAAAACAGGGAAATAAGTTTCGTTCTTAACGGCAAACCGATAACAGTAAGCGTTGACGTGCGTTATTCCCTGGCCGACTTGCTGCGCAACCAGCTGCATCTGACCGGCCTGAAAATAGGTTGTGCGGTGGGTGAGTGCGGAGCCTGTAC
>JAOAFP010000221.1 GCA_026416215.1 Negativicutes bacterium
GTTTGAGGCAGCAACCACTCTGGCCCTGATTATCGGGCTTCTGGCCGCCAATCTGATTGCCCCCGGCCACGGGGTGAACATAACCGCCGACGCCGGCAGCGCGGCGGCGGCCACCGAAGCGGCGAAGAAACACGTCGATCTGCTGAAAATGATGGTAGAAATAGTCCCGACCAACATTTTCGACGGGCTGTCACGGGGAGACATGCTGCAGATTGTCCTGTTTTCGGCGATTTTCGGCATAGCGGTGGCCAAGGTGGGGGATAAGGGACTGCCGGTACTGAATCTGGCCTCCAGTGTCGCCGAGGTGATGTTCAAGTTCACCCATTTCGTGATGCGGCTGGCCCCGGTGGGGGTGTTTGCCCTGATTGCCTACACGGTCGGCAAATACGGGCTGGCAATGCTGATTCCGCTGGGCAAGCTAATCCTCACCCTCTACGGATCGCTGCTGTTCTTCCTGTTGCTGGTGCTGGCGGCGGCGTCGGCGGTGTTTAGGGTCAATTTTTTCCAGATTATCAAGGCGTTGAAGGATCCGATCCTGATCGGCTTTACCACTGCCTCCAGCGAGGCAGCGCTGCCGCTGGCCATGGAGCGTCTGGAGCAGCTGGGAATACCAAAGCATATCATAACCTTCGTCATGCCGACCGGATACAGCTTCAACCTCGACGGCTCGACCCTGTACAGCGCACTGGCTGTGGTGTTCATCTCGCAGATTTACGGCATAGATTTCCCCCTGTCAGCCCAGATTCTCATGCTGTTGACCCTGATGCTGTCAACCAAGGGTATTGCCGGCGTTCCGGGAACATCACTGGTGGTGATCGCCGGTACGGCCGAGTCGTTCGGCCTGCCTACCGCCGGCGTGGCGATCATCCTGGGAGTTGACCGGATAATGGATATGGCCCGCACGGTATGCAACCTGATTGGCAATTGTATCGCCACAACCGTGGTGGCTTTCTGGGAAAAAGCTGTGACCGGACGCGAGATTGCCGCCGGGATCGAAAAAATACGCACAGCCGACGACGATCTGTGACTACCGCCGGCCGGCGGCAACGGCTGACCGGCTGCCAATGCCAAGCTGAGGAGGATAGAAGACAATGGGTAATCTGGTGGAAAGGTTTCTTCGCTACACCAAATTTGACACCAAGTCGGACAGCAGCAGTTCCAGCTGCCCGTCGACCCCCGGGCAGCTGCTGCTGGCCCGCCACCTGGCCGATGAACTTGAGCAGATCGGCATGCAGGACGTGGAAATGGACGAAAACGGTTATGTCATGGCCACCCTGCCCGGCAACTGTCCGGCCCCGGTTATCGGGTTCATCGCCCACGTCGACACCGCACCCGATTACAGCGGTGAAAACGTCCAGGCCCGGGTGGTGATGGGTTACGACGGGCAGGACATCGTGCTGAACGCCGAACAAAACGTGGTGCTGTCACCCAGGGATTTCCCCGAGCTTAGCCGCTATACCGGGCAGGACATCATCGTAACCGACGGGACGACCCTGCTGGGGGCTGACAACAAGGCCGGGGTGGCTGAAATTATCACTGCTATGGAATACTTGATCGCCAGCCCGATCCGGCATGGAACGGTACGGGTGGCTTTCACCGTGGACGAGGAAATCGGCCGTGGAGCCAATAAATTTGACGTTGCCCGGTTTGGCTGCGAGTTTGCCTACACGGTGGACGGAGGTGAGGTGGGCGAGCTGGAATTTGAAAACTTCAATGCCGCCGAGGCCAGACTAACTATAAATGGCCGCAATGTTCACCCCGGGTCGGCCAAAAATAAAATGATTAATTCCCAGCTGATCGCTTTTGAGC
>JAOAFP010000222.1 GCA_026416215.1 Negativicutes bacterium
AGATGTGTATAAGAGACAGATGTCGCTGGGGGAAATGTTTGCCTTCCTGATCTACATAATCAACGTCCCGGCCCCGGTGCGCAAGCTGACCGAGGCGGCCGGCAAGCTGCGGCTGGGCATGGTGGCCTGGCAACGGATCGACCGGTTGTTTGCCGAGCCGACCATCGGCCCGGAAGCCGGACGCTGCCAGGACAAGCTGTCCGGGCAAATAAGCTTTGAGAGGGTGCGTTTCAGCTACACCCCGGACAGACCGGTCCTGAACGACCTTACCCTTTCGATCGGCCGCGGTGAATTCGTGATCATCGCCGGGGCCAGCGGCGCCGGCAAATCCACCCTGGCTAACCTTTTGCTGCGTTTTTACGACCCGGACGGGGGCCGCATCTGCCTGGACGGCCGGCCAGTTGCCGATTGGCAGATACACTCCCTGCGCCGGCAGATCGGCTTCATCCAGCAGGATGCCCTGCTGTTTGCCTGCACCATTTTGGAAAACATCCGCTACGGCCGTCCGGATGCCAGCCTGGCCGAGGTCCAGGCAGCCGCCCGGGTGGCCAACGCCCACGATTTCATTGTTGACTTCCCGGTGGGTTACAACACCCGGGTCAGCGAAGGGGGCAGCAACCTGTCGGGCGGACAGCGGCAGCGGATAGCCATAGCCAGGGCTGTCCTGCTCAACCCTCCCATCCTGCTGCTGGACGAACCCACCGCCATGTTGGATTCCCAGGCCGAAAGGCAGGTTATGCAGGCCGTACGCCGGGCTGGCACCGGCCGCACCACCATTCTGATAACCCATCGCCTGTCGGTGATTCAGCCCAATGACCGGGTTGTTTACCTGGACGGTGGCCGGGTGGCCGAACAAGGGATTTACTCCCAGCTTATGGCGGCCAACGGCCCGTTTGCCCGGGCGGTCAGATTCTGGCAACAAAACGGGGAAAAGGAGAAACCAACGTGATCGACAGCTTTGCCGATTTGGCATACCGGCTACCAGCCGTTCTCATCGCCCTGGCCTGGCACGAATACGGCCACGCCCGGGTGGCGGTGTGGCTGGGGGACAACACTCCGCGCTGGCAAGGGAGATTAACCCTCAATCCCCTGGCCCATATCGACTGGCTGGGCATGCTCATGCTGCTCATATTCAAGTTCGGCTGGGCTAAGCCCGTGCCGGTCGACCCCCGCAACTTCCGTAACTTCCGCCAGGGGTGGGTGATGGTATCGGCGGCCGGCCCGCTGGCTAACGTGATACTGGCTGTGATCAGCAAAATTCTGATCATCGCCTTCTTCCTGGCCGGCTGGGAGGAAATGAGGTTCATGAATGTCCTTGGCCTGCTCTACCAGTACAACCTGATCCTGGCCGTATTCAACATCATCCCCATTCCCCCGCTGGACGGTTCGAAAATAGTCGAAGGGTTCCTTCCCTACCGGTATATCTACAACCTCGAGCGGTTGGCTCCTTACGGCCCGTTCATCCTTCTCGGGCTGGTCTACCTGGGGGTGATAGGCTACATAATGGGGCCGCTGATCGGAATTTTAAATGCCGTAATAAGCTTTGTTGTCGGCGGCGTGTTCCACGTGTTCTGAACGCGGGCACTGACTTCGCTGCTGGCGGCATTACTGCCACCGGCCTCCGCCGGGTCCGGTACGGGCCAAATAGTTAACTGGCGGCAGAGTTCACAAAATTTTTGAATCTGCACACGGCCAAACTGGTCAAAACACAAAGGAGGGCAAAATGAAAAACGTAAAGGCCATGATTATCAC
>JAOAFP010000223.1 GCA_026416215.1 Negativicutes bacterium
ATGTTGACCAGCAGGGATTTGGGGGCCGGTTTTCCGGCGTAGGGACTAAGAGCCATTTTACACCTCCGCTATGTAGTAAACGGTGCCGTCAATACCTTCCGCTTCATTCGGCACTTGGCTGGAGATTCCTGCTGGCAGGGCGGAAATCCGCAATTGCCCGGCAAAACAGCTCAGGTGGGGCAGTGTGTGGATAAACGCCCGAAAATGTCAAACCGAAACGTTACTTTTTGCGGATGCGCACGTAGCGGCCAGTCGTCAGCTTAGCCGGTTTTTTCAGTACGCTTTGGCCGGTGGACTGACCGATCAGACGAATGGTCATAATCCTCACCTCCCGTTTGCAGTTTCGGTCACATTTTAGGCCGAAAAAGTCAAAAAGTAAAATATCAAATTCGACGCATAGGGACGTAAAAGCAAGATATCGGGAGCAAATTAGTCCCGCGACCAGTCTGGCGCTTGACAGGCAATTATTTGACCGTTATAATATCGTCGTCCTGTGGGGGTATAGCTCAGCTGGGAGAGCGCTTGAATGGCATTCAAGAGGTCGCCGGTTCGATCCCGACTACCTCCACCAGTAACCGGGAGGGCTTTCGCCGATGGCGGAAGCCCTTTGTTTATTGCACAGCAAGGTTTTCGTTGACAGTGGCTGATACGGGACCGGCAGTGCCGTTGATGTGTGTTGTTACTTGTCAGGCTTCTATTGATAATGTATAATTTGACAGGTTTCTCTGCTCGTATTCAGGGACGGCGTTCAATACGGCCATGTAGTATCGCGCCTGTAGCTCAGGGGATAGAGCAACGGACTTCTAATCCGTTGGTCGCACGTTCGATTCGTGCCAGGCGCGCCAGCTTTTGTTGGATGACGGTCTGTCGCACGGCGGGTGACGGCGGGCTTTTTTTCTGCACAGTAACCGGCAGGCGTGGCCTCTGCCGACTTTTTTTGCGCGAGGCCGCTGAAGTACAGAGGGAAATGCACAGGAGGTTCTTAACAGGAAATGGCGCTAGGCATCTCATTATCCGAGGCAGCTTCACTGGCGCTGCACAGCGTCGCACTGATTGCCAATGCCAAACCGGGTGAGCTAGTTAATGTCCGGACGATCAGCCGGGCCACCGAGTCTTCCGGGGCGCATTTGGCCAAAGTCATGCAGCGCCTCGCCCGCTCAGGGTTGTTACAGTCGGTAAGGGGGCCGCGCGGCGGTTTTCGGCTGGCCAGACCGGCTGATCAGATCACTTTGCTGGAAGTGTGCGAGGTCATGGACGGAACCCTGGACTTTTCCGGCTGCCCAGGTGGAAAGAGTACCTGTCCGCTGATTGAGTGTCTTTTTACCGGCTTCATCGAACAGGCCGGCCGGCAGTTTGTAGAGTATCTTGGTAAAAAGTCCGTGGCTGATTTTGTTGCGGAGTGTGGAAAGGGTAAGTTGTCAGATGGCAGTGCGCAGAATAATAAAAATTGACACTGACAAGTGTAATGGCTGCGGGATGTGTGTAAGCGCCTGTGCCGAGGGGGCGTTGGCCATCATCGACGGTAAGGCCCGTCTGTTGAGGGACGACTACTGTGACGGGCTGGGTGCGTGCATCGGACATTGTCCGCAGGATGCCATAGCGTTTGAAGAGCGTGAGGCAGCTGATTTTGACCACCAGGCAGTGCAGCAGCACATTGACAAGCAAATGTCAGTCAGCCTGATGAACGGGCATGGCTGCCCGTCGTTGCAGGTTCGCCGCCTGACTGCCGGAGCTGGTGCAAATATGCCGTCCTGGGCGGAGGGCTGTGATAT
>JAOAFP010000224.1 GCA_026416215.1 Negativicutes bacterium
GTCGTAAATAACTTTGGATGGCCTTTGGGCAGCACCTTTCTCGCAAAAATAAATTCCCACCCGTTCACCGCCGCGGGCAATATATTGGGTATCCACCCCCAAGCCCCGCAAACTATTTACCGCTGCCTGGCCAATCTCATGTTCAGGCAGCCTGGTCACAAAATACACCGGCTGTACACCGTAGTTAGCCAGTGAAACAGCCACGTTGGCCTCGCCGCCCCCGTACACCACCTCGAAGCTGCTGGCCTGTCCAAATCTGAGAAACCCGGGCGGGGCCAGACGCATCATAATTTCGCCAAATGTCACAACTTTACCCATAGTTTTGTTGCCTCCCGTAAAGCATGTTTTCGGTAAACCGCATGTCCCCAGTTTGCAGACCGGAATCCTGATAACAATTTCCAGGATAGCACTCGCTTTCACTGTTCATGAAAAGGTCGGTTGTTTGCAAACCGGAATACTGACAACAATTTTCAGGACTGCTATTTCTGTCAGCCACAAGCTGACATCCGCTGCCGGCGGTATTCGTACAGGATGATAGCAGCCGTAACCGCCACGTTCAGCGAATCAAATCCGTCAACAATCGGAACAATCAGCGGTTTCAGGCCCAGGTCTACAATATCCTGCGACAATCCTTGTCCCTCGTTGCCAAGAACAACTGCCGTCTTCCGGCATCCGAACCGGTACTGCCAAACCGGGCAGGCCTGACGGCAGATATCAGCAACCACCACTTCCGTTCCCTGGGCATAAAAATCGTCGATAACCGTCAGGATATCGACAACCTCGCGCACTGCCAGCCTGAATACCCCGCCCATACTGGCCCTGATTACTTTTTCGTTAAGCAGGTCGACGCAATGACGGTCGCAAACCACCTCAGACGCCCCTAGCGCCACTGCTGAACGGATAATGCTTCCTAAATTGCCCGGGTCCTGAATCCGGTTGAGAATCAGAACCAGACCGCTCCTCCCGTCGCCATACTGTCGGCCGGCCGGATTTACGACAGCATCCACGTCGAATACAGCAGCCACCGGTGGAGATGACGGGCTGACCGATATCTTATCCATAACCCGCTGACTGACAAACACTGTTTCGCAACGCCGTACGATATCCTTATAACGGGATTCGGCCTGTGCCCGGAAATCTTCCCGCACCACCAGCAGCCGCGGGCTTATACCGCTACCGGTTGCAGTATCCAGCAACTTCGTCCCCTCTACCAAAAACTGCCGGTATCTATACCGGTTTTTCCGTAGCCGCAAGCCGGTCAGCCACTTGACCAGATCGTTGCCCGAACTGCTGATCAACTTGTTCACGTCTGTTTTTTGCCCCGCGGAATGCAGTCGAGGCAAATCATATACTGTCTGGCAATATTTTTAACCCCCCGCCGCACCACCGACATAAGATTCACCAAATTCACGTTCGGCTTGTCGGCCAGCTCCTTTTTGATCGCATCGACGGCCGCCACCGACATTTCGGTGGGAATATTTATTTTCCTTATACCGCTGCCAATAATCTGCCGGTATTCGGCGCGCGAACGCTTGGCGTTCATGTGCAGGGACAACGGCCGGTCCATCCTGGCAGCCAGCTCCCTTATCTGCGGCAAATCATCGATGATTTCCCGTCGCTCCCCTTCCTGACGGCGATTGTAGCAAACTGCCAAAACGTCCACTCTGGTTTTGGCTGCAAACTCGTCAGTCAGGCTGATGTTAACCCCTGTCTCTTATACACATCT
>JAOAFP010000225.1 GCA_026416215.1 Negativicutes bacterium
GTCGGTGCTGGACTTGATTGAAGGCGACCACACCAGCTG
Source organism: Negativicutes bacterium (assembly GCA_026416215.1). Taxonomy (GTDB): domain Bacteria; phylum Bacillota; class Negativicutes; order SKW292; family SKW292; genus SKW292. Next base: position 40 of record JAOAFP010000225.1, read on the forward strand.
GGAGTACGATCTGCTGCCTGGTTTAGTGACGCAAAAACAGTTGTCGGTTTACCGGCATAGGGGCTTCTGGCAGGCAATGGATACATTGCGCGACAGGATGATGTTGGAGGATTTGTGGGCCAGAAAGAAAGCTCCCTGGAAAATATGGTAATCGGCGCATGAACTGGACGGGATTGCGGGTACTGGTAACCGGACACACCGGATTCAAGGGCGGTTGGCTGTGTCTTATGCTTAAACAGCTGGGGGCGGAAGTGTACGGCTTTTCCCGGGACGTACCTACGATGCCGTCATTTTATGAGGCGGTCGGATTATCCCGCCAAGTCGGGGAACGGTTTGGACGGGTGGACAAATACGACGAATACGCCGATTGGGTCTCAACCGTCGAACCGGATGTGGTGTTTCATTTGGCGGGGCAGGCTCTGGTGGGGCGGGCGTTTCGGGAACCAAGGGCAACCTTTCAAACCAATGTGATAGGGGTGGTTAATACTCTTGAGATTGTTAGACAAAATACCGGTATAAGGTCAGTGGTGGTGGTAACCAGCGACAAGTGCTATGACTTGCAGACTGGAACAGATTTGGCTCGAAGGGAGGATCACCCTCTTGGCGGGAATGAACCGTACAGTTGCAGCAAGGCCTGTGCCGAGATGATGGTGAGCTGCTTCAGAAACTGCTATTTCACTGACTCATCCGCCTGCCGGGTGGCTTCGGTCCGGGCGGGTAATGTGATTGGTGGTGGGGACTGGGCAGATGACCGTCTGATACCGGATCTTGTCCGTCATACTCACGAGAATAGACCGCTGTTCGTCCGTGACTGGCAGTCGGTAAGGCCGTGGCAGGCTGTGCTGGAGCCGTTGTGGGGATACATGCTGTTGGCCGGACGGCTGCTTGGGGATGATGGTCAAAGCTTTGCCGAAGCGTGGAATTTTGGCCCGCCGGCTACTGAACGTCATTCCGTACAGGAAGTTGTATCGTTGTGGGCAAAGGTTACCGGAAAGGCGATAAAAGCCGACTCGCAACATGAAAGCATCCCGTTCCGGGAGGAGAAGATGCTGATTATCGACTCCGGTAAAGCTGAGAACCGGCTGAAGTGGCGGTGTCGCTGGCAGCTTGGACAGGGACTGGAAAAGACGGCAAGGTGGTACGGGGCGTATTACCAAAAAGAAAGAATGCTGCCGCTAACGGAGCGGATGATTTCAGATTATATAAGTTTGCAGGCCGGAAATGTTTAGGGGGACAGTCTTCCGCTTGTTGATTGTTGACAGGAATAAACCGGAAGCCGGGACAGGAGATTGAACGGTGGACGCTTTAAAAACAATTGTACGCGATTTAAGCCAAGGCAAAATATTGATTACTGGGGGAACCGGACTGGTCGGAAGACAGGTTCTGGACATACTTCAGCCGGATTGCACCGGTGTCAGGGTGGTATCGCTTGATGAAATCAAACTTCCTTACGACGTCGAATATTGCCGAGGGGATCTTACCGATTTTGCTTTTTGTCGGGAAGTGACGGCTGGAGTAGACTACTTGTTTCACCTGGCCGGGGTCAAGGCGGCGGTCAGCGTGAGTAAAAGCATGACGGCCAGCCATTTTGTGCCAACTATAATGCTTAACACCAATTTGCTGGAAGCGGCTCGTATCAATGGGGTAAAAAAGTTCTGTCTCTTATACACATCT
>JAOAFP010000226.1 GCA_026416215.1 Negativicutes bacterium
GGATCGTCGAGGAGTCGAAGGCCCGGCCGGGCCGGCGGTACCTGCCGCCGGTCGAGGCGAACGTCAATTTGGAGCCCGGGCAGGATGAAGTTCGCTACATTGCCAACCCGGAAAGCAATCAGCTGCTGTTTGACGGTTACGGCTGGGGGCACGGGGTGGGGATGTCGCAGTGGGGGGCTCGGGCCATGGCGGAAAGTCACAGCCAAGAAATTGACTACTACCGGCAGATTGTTGGCTATTATTACCGCGGGGTGACAATTGAAAAACTGTACTGAACCGGGCCTGTACGATCTAAACAGTTACGATTATAAACTGCCTGAAGAACTTATCGCCCAGCAGCCGCTGGCCGATCGTAGCCAGTCCCGGTTGCTGGTGGTGTCGGGACGAAACAGGTTCGCGGACGATCGCGTGGTAAATGTGGGTGATTATCTCCGGGCCGGGGATTTGATGGTAACCAACGACAGCCGGGTGAGACACGCCCGCGTGCGGGCCAGACGCCAGGGCGGGGGAATCAGTGAGGTCTTGTTCGTCCGGCAGCTGTCCAGTTGCCACTGGCGGGTACTGTTGCGACCGGCCAGGCGCTCCCGCGTCGGTGACCGTCTGAGTTTGCCCGCCGGCGTTGTGGCAGAAGTGACGGCGGTGGAGGACGACGGCTGCCGGGTTGTAAGGCTGGACGATCTGCCGGCCGATCTCGACACTTACCTGCAACGCTGGGGGGAAGTACCGCTGCCTCCGTATATCCGGGGCAGATTGGCAGACAGCGAGCGCTATCAGACGGTGTACGGCCGCCAGATTGGTTCGGTGGCGGCACCTACGGCCGGATTGCACTTCACCGTCGATTTACTCGATAAAATCCGTCGGCGGGGCGTGGATGTGGTCAGTGTGACTCTGCACGTCGGGCCGGGAACCTTCAGGCCGGTATCGGAGCAGGATATCCGCTGCCATCGGATGCATGGTGAAGAATTCAGCGTTGAGGAGAGGACCATGGAGATACTGTCCGCAGCAGTGGCGGACGGACGACGGGTGGTGGCCGTTGGTACCACTGCGGCGCGGGTTTTGGAAACCCTGGCCCGGGAAAATTTCACCCGTTGCCGCGGCACCACCGGGCTGTTTATTTACCCCGGCTTCAAATGGCGGATGGTTGGGGGCCTTTTAACCAACTTTCACCTACCACGCTCCTCGCTGCTGATGATGGTTAGTGCGCTAGCTGGACTGGGAACGGTCAAAGAGGCTTACCGGCATGCTATCGAACGAAAATACCGGTTTTACAGTTTTGGCGATGCCATGCTGGTGTGGCGGCAGCCAGCCGGGCAGGACGCCCATGTCGGATAACCGGCCGGCAGTCTTCTGGCAGCGCCAGACAGGCTGCCGACAAACCAGGGCCCGGGCGGGCTGGCTCCACACCCCGCACGGTGTGTTTCCCACCCCGATGTTTATGGCGGTCGGCACCAGGGCCAGCGTCAAGACTATGGCTCCGGCCGAACTGCATGACATCGGCTGCGGGGTGATTCTGGCCAACACCTATCATCTGTTTCTGCGGCCCGGCCCGGCGGTGATCGCTAAAATGGGCGGGCTGCACCGGTTCATGAGCTGGTCGGGCGGCCTGTTGACTGACAGCGGTGGTTTTCAAGTGTTCAGTCTGGGCAAGATGTGCCGGATCAGTGAGGATGGGGTGCTGTCTCTTATACACATCT
>JAOAFP010000026.1 GCA_026416215.1 Negativicutes bacterium
GCCGAGGTCGATGCTCATCCCCGGCCGGGCCAGGCGAACCCTCCTAACGCCCGCACTGTCCATCTCCAGCTGGCGGTAGTCGACCAGCGACCGGGCTACGGCAATATCCCGCTCGTCCGGCCGCTGGTTTTTTTTGCCGATCGCCCAGAGGTCAACCAGTGGTCCGATGGTCAAATCAAAATAACCGCAGCTGACTTCTGCCACCTGTTGACCCCTGGTCAGCACCTGCCAGCAGTCGTCGTCCACCGTCTGCCACTCCCCGCCGGCACCGGCGTTGATCCGGGCAACCACGCTGTCCGGCCGGTAACGGTCAAATTTTTGTTCCAGCTGTCCGGCCCGGGCCAGCGCTGCCTCCACCGCCGCCCGGCCTGACCGGCCACCGGCCTGGATTTCGAGCACGGTATCGGCAATCAGCGTCGTCTGCCTGACCGGCGGCGGCTGGCCGACAAACAGCCAGCCAACGCCGGCCGCAATCACGGCCAGGGCAAAAAAGAGGGCAGCGCCCCGCGCTGCCCCCCTGCCGGTTGTGGCCATCAGCTCAGCCAGCCGCGCAGCTCCATGCCCATAACCAGCCGCTCGAGGGCGCAGATGTAAGCAGCCACCCGCAGCGTGCAATGGTACTTCTGGGCCAGATCGAAAATCTCATTGAACGCCGCCACCATTTTCTCTTCCAGCTTGCTGTTGACTTCCTTCTCTCCCCAGTAATAACGGTAGCGGTTCTGCACCCACTCGAAGTAGCTGACCGTCACCCCGCCGGCGTTGGCCAGGATATCGGGAATAACCATAACCCCCTTGGCATCCAGAATGTTGTCGGCATCGGCCGACAGGGGGCCGTTGGCCCCCTCGGCGATGAGCCGGGCTTTGACTCGATCGGCATTCTCGGCGGTAATCTGCATTTCCAGTGCCGCCGGCACCAGCACCGTTACCGGCAGCTCCAGCAGTTCAGCGTTGCTGATTGGCTGGCTGCCGGGGTAACCGACCAGGGTTTTGTTCTCTTTGACGAATTTTTCCACATCGTAGGGATTAAGCCCCTGGCTGTTGTATATCGCTCCGTTGACGTCGCTTAGCGCCACCACCCGGCAACCCAGATCGTGGATCAGCTTGGCCGAGAAACTGCCGACGTTGCCAAACCCCTGCACCGCCACCGTGGCGTCGGCCGGCTTGATGTTCATTTTCTTCAGCGCCTCGCGGACGGTAAACGACACTCCCCGGCCGGTGGCTGAACCACGGCCGGCCGAGCCGCCGATAGTCTTGGGCTTGCCGGTCAGCACACCGGGACACAGGAAGCCGTTCCACTTGGAGTATTCGTCCATCATCCACCCCATGATCTTGGGATTGGTGTTGACGTCCGGGGCAGGAATATCGCGATCTTCGCCGATAATCGGGGCAATCTTGGCAATATAGCCGCGGGCCAGCCGCTCCAGCTCCTTGTTGGTAAGCTGAGTGGGGTCGCAGGTCACCCCCCCCTTGCCCCCGCCCAGCGGCAGGTCCATCACCGCACACTTGAAGGTCATCCAGAAACTGAGGGTTTTAACCTCGTCCACCGTCACGCTGGGATGGAAGCGAATCCCGCCCTTGGCCGGCCCCAGCGCCGTGCAGTGCTGCGAACGGTAGCCGCGGAACAGCTGCACTTTGCCGCTTTCCATCAGCACCGGAATCGATACCTCCAGCACCCGTTCCGGCTGCTGCAGGTAGCTGGCGGCGATGTCCGACACCCCAAGCAGTTCCTGGGCCCGGTTCAGGGGGATTTTCGCCATTTCGAACAAATTCATTGTCTGTAAACCTCCCTTATTTTTGTTGCTGACCGGTTGGTACTGCTGTGGTTCGCCGTTAACCGGACAATTCCTGCCGAAAAAAACAGAGCGCTGAGCGCTCTATTTTTTGTTCACCAGCTCCTTCAGGCCCTTGCCGGCCTTGAATACCGGGCTCTTGCTGGCGGGAATTTTGATCTCCTTACCAGTCTGCGGGTTACGGCCGGTGCGGGCTTCGCGCTTCCTTACATCAAACGTGCCAAACCCGATGATCTGCACGCTTTCCCCGGCAGCCAGCGCTTCGCCGATCGAGGCAAATACCGCCTTGGTTGCAATTTCAGCCGCCTTCTTGGTGATCTCAGCTTTCGCAGCTACCGCTGCCACTAGGTCGTTCTTTTTCACCCTAAACCCCCCTTAGAATTTATCTGCTTTGGCTACCGCCAAATGACTGCTCCCAGCCGCCGGCAACCTGTTGCCCGGACTTTCGCTGCTATTTTATTAGCTTTGTCAATCGCTGTCAACCTCAAATACTATTTTTTCTGCCTCCCGGCACTTGGCCATCTCCCAGAATTGATCCAGCTCGGCCAACGAGAAGTCGCCCCAGCGTCCGCCACGGCCGGCCACCTGCCGTTCCACCTCCGCAAACCGGCGGGCAAACCGCCGGTTTGCCGCCTGCAGGGCCAGTTCGGGTTCAACCCCCAGCTTGCGGGCTACGTTGACCACGGCAAACAGCAAGTCTCCCACTTCGGCCGTGACGGCCTCCGAGTCGGGATTTTCGCCGGCCAGCTCCCCGATCAGCTCCTGCATTTCCTCACCGATTTTCGGCCAGGCTGACTGCCAGTCCGGCCAGTCAAATCCGGCGTCGGCCGCCTTCTCCTGCAGTTTCAGCGCCCGCAGCAGGGCCGGCAACCCCGGCCACACCCCGTCGAGCCGGCTGCCTCCCGGCGGCTTTTCCTGCTGTTTGATTCTCTCCCAGTTGGCCAGCACCGCCGCCGCGTCACCAGCCTCCCCGCCGGCAAACACGTGGGGATGGCGGCGGACCATCTTGTCGCAGATCGCCCGGACCACGTCGTCGAAGCTGAAGTGACCGTTTTCCTCGGCGATCCGGGCGTGGAACACAATCTGCAACAACAGATCGCCCAGCTCCTCGCAGAGGTTTTTCTGGTCGCCGCTATCAATTGCCGCCAGCACCTCGTAACATTCCTCAATCAGATACCGGCCCAGCGACCGATGGGTTTGCTGCCGATCCCACGGACAGCCGTCCTCCGCCCGCAGTCCGGCCATGATGCCGACCAGCGGCCGGGCTGACCGCCGCCAGTGCTGACAGTCCGGCCCGGCTGCCAGGTAGACGGTGGTCAAATGGTCGATATCAGTCAGCCGGTCCAGCTCAAACACCCGGCACTGCCCCACCCGCTCGCCGCTGGTGCCCAGCCGCCTGAGTACTGTAACGACCTGCTCATCGCCCACATAATTGGCCAGGGCCAGTTTCACCTCACTGGCCACCATACGGCTGTGTACCTGGGTGATCAGGCAGTTGCCCAACCCGGCCGGCCAGCTATTCACCGCCAGGCCGTCAAGAATAGTCAGCTGGCAGGCCAGCGGGTCAATGGCCAGACGCTGGTAACATAGGTCGAGAAAACTCATCGCCGGCAAGATCCGCAACCGGCCGGGCGGCAGCCGTTCGGTCAGCAGCCTGACCGTCGCCTCGGCCACCAGCGGGCTTCCGGGCACAGCGTAAACCAGCGGCCCGGCTGCCAGCCCCTCCAGCAGCCGCTCGACAATCGCCTGGTAAACCCGGTCAAAATCGTCGTAGCGCTCGTACAGGTCGTCGCAACTGGCAAAAACCAGTCCACTGTCACGCAGCCAGCCGGCCGCCGGGTGGCGGACGGTCCGCAGCCAGCGACGCTCAGTGGCTTGCAAAGCGGCTATGGTCTCCCGGCTGAGGTACCGGTCGTCGCCCGGACCCAGCCCGACCACGGTCAAAACCGACCCGCCCATCCTATTTCCGAATCAGCCGCCAGCGCAGCATAGCCTCAGTCAGTCGGTCCCCTGCCACTGGCACCCGCCGGACGTCGGCCGCCGTCACCTCGCCGATCAGAAGCAGCAGCACAGCGTACACCACCGCGCTGATCGCCAGGGCTGCCACCGTGGCCAGGGTATTGTTGCCGTGCAGAACCGGCAACAGCCACTGGTAGGCAAAATGCGCCGCCCCGCCCATCGCCAGCCCGACCGCGGCTATCCTCAGCGTGGCCCGGACTTGCCAGCCGCAACCGGTCAGCCGGTAAACAAAAAACACGTTGAGGAATGCCGCCACGGCAAAATCGGCCACTGTCGCCCAGCCGGCCCCGATAATGTCGACGCCGGGAATAGCGGTCAGCACCCAGGCCAGAATCACCTTGACCAGCCCGGACACAATCAGGTTGACGAACGGCAGGGCGGTACGGTTCAGCCCCTGCAAAGCCCCGGTGGTCACCTGCTGCAGACCGAGAAAATATATGCCAATAGCCGTGACTGCCACAACCGGCCCGGCCTCCGGCGTCCGGTACAGCATCATGGCGATGGGGGTGGCCAGACAGGCCAGCACCACCGTGGCCGGCACGGTGATCAAATTGGCCACCCGGATTGCCGATTTTACGCATTCATAAATCACCCGGCGGTTGTTAAGGGTCAGGGCCTCGGAAATGGCCGGTACCAGACTGGTAGCGAACCCGGCCGGCAGAATGGTGGCGAAAACGATCAGCGGGCCGGCCCCACCGGTCAGGTAGCCAAACAGGGTGGTGGCCTGAGACACGTCAAACCCGGCCGCCTTCAGCCGGGTAGGCACAATCAGCATATCCAGCACCTGCCCGACCGGCACCATCAGGTTGCCCAGCGACACCGGCAGCGCCAGCTTGATCATCCGGCTGACAATCATCCGCGTGGAATCAACCGCCGTCTGGGTCTGGGCGGCAATGTTGCGCTCGATCACATCAAGATGGCGCCAGTAATAGGCTAGCAGGATCGCCAGGCTGAACACCGCGCCGATCGCCGCCCCGGCCGTCGCGCCGGCCGCCCCGAACTCTATGCCCTTTTTCACCAGCCACCAGGCCAGGACCAGCATCCCGACCACCCGGCCCAGCTGCTCGACGATCTGGGATGCGGCGGTAGGGGTCATCCGCTGCAGCCCCTGAAAATAACCGCGGAAGCTGGCCAGCAACGTACAGATCAACACCGCCGGCGACAGGCTGATAATGGCCAGGTAGGCCCGGGAGTCTTCCAGAACATGGTCGCGAAACCATTCGGCACCGAAATACAGCCCTGCCGCCAGCACCACTCCCATCGCCACCATTACCGACAGCGAAATGCGGAAAATGCGCCGCGCCCCCCGCCAGTCGTCCAGTGAAATTTTTTCCGCCACCATGATCGAAATGGCCACCGGCAGGCCGGCCGTCGAAAGCTGGAGAGCGGTCAGATAAATGGGGTAGGCCATCTGATACAGACCCACCCCCTCGCCGCCGAGGATGCGGAACAACAGGACCCGGTTGACCGCGCCGATAATTTTTACCACCACGTAGCCAAACGTGATGATGAATGCCCCTTTAAGTACTTTGTCCTTGCTCAAAATCCTCTCCTGCAGCCCGGGGAGATCGCCCTAATGCCCGAAGCCGGCTTCCCTCCCGGCGCCGTTTCGCCGGCCAACCGGTCCAATCCCCGGGGACGGCGGAATCACCGTCATTATAAATCAGCCACCACCGCTAAGCAAGCAACTGGGCGGCCAGCCGATCGAGGATGGCATCAATCTCGGCCACCAGCATCCCGGACTGCAGCCGCACCGCCAGCACCGGGCGGGCCCCGCCCCTGAACCCGGTTGGCCGGCCGGGGTCGGTACGGGCCAGCTTCTCCCAGTGGCCGGGCGGCAACCGTTGATCAAGGTGTAACTGCAGCCAGTCCCCGGCCAGCGACGCCTGGACGAACCCCAGCCGGGGCAACAACCGGGTCCACCGGGCCCCCGCCAGCAGGTGGCCGGCCTCGGGCGGCAACCGGCCAAACCGGTCGCACAGTTCTTCGGCAATCCCGTCCAGTTCAGCCGCTGTCCGGGCCTGGGCAATTTTGCGGTAGATGTCAAGTTTTAGCCCGCTGTCCCCCACATAATCATCCGGCAGCCAAGCATCGAGCGGCACGTCAACCGTTGCCCGTTCGCCCGCCGGTTCATCCCCCAGCCCGCGCTGGCGGTTCATCTCAGCCTGCAGTAGCCGGCAATACATTTCAAACCCCACGCCGGCGATATGCCCGTGCTGCTCCGGTCCCAGCAGATTGCCGGCTCCCCGCAGCTCGAGATCGCGCATAGCCACCTTGAATCCTGCTCCCAGATCGGTAAATTCCTGCAGGGCCCGCAGCCGTTTTTCCGCCAGCTGGCTTAGGTTCTTCCCGCGACGGAAGGTAAAGTAGGCGTAAGCCAGACGTTCCGACCGGCCAACCCTGCCCTTGAGCTGATAAAGCTGGGCCAATCCCAGCCGGTCGGCGTCGTAAACGACCAGGGTATTGGCATTGGCCACGTCCAGCCCGTTCTCAATCAACACCGTACACAGCAGCACATCGATTCTCCCCTGGTAAAACCGGTACATCACCTCTTCCAGATGGTCGTCGGCCATCTGCCCGTGAGCCACCCCGATCGTTACCTGCGGCACCAGTTCCGCCAGTTGCTGCCTGAACCGGTCAATGGTCTCTACCCGGTTGTAGACAAAATAAACCTGTCCGCCCCGGCTGACTTCACGGTGGATAATTTCTCCCACCACCTCCGGCCGGTATTCAAGCACGTAGGTCTGGACCGGCAGCCGGTCGGCCGGCGGCGTCTCGATCAGGCTGATGTCACGGACTCCGGCCAGCGACATGTGCAGGGTGCGGGGAATCGGGGTGGCACTCAGGGTCAGAATATCCACTCCCGGCTGCCAGCGTTTCATCTTTTCCTTCTGCTGCACCCCGAACCGCTGCTCCTCGTCGACCACGATCAGGCCCAGATCGCGGAATTTCAGCCGGCGGTTCAATAACCGGTGGGTACCGATTACCACGTCCACCGTCCCGGCCGCCGCCCGCCGGAAAACCTCCCGCTGCTCGGCCGGACTGTGAAACCGGTTGAGGGTTGCCACCGCCACCCCGTAGGGAGCATAACGCTGGCTGAACAGCCGGAAGTGCTGCTCGGCCAGCACGGTGGTCGGAGCCAGCACCGCCGCCTGCTTGCCGCCCATGACCGCCTTGAACACCGCCCGTACCGCCACTTCAGTTTTACCAAAACCAACATCGCCGCATAACAGCCGGTCCATCGGCCGGCTCATCTCCATGTCGGCCTTGACGTCAGCGATGGCCGCCAGTTGATCGGCGGTTTCCTGGTAGGGAAAATCGTCCTCCATTTCCTTTTGCCAGTCATTATCGCCGGCAAAGGGATGACCGGGGGTCAGACCACGCTGGGCGGCCATCCGCAGCAATTCACCGGCCAGCTTTTCGGTCGCCGCCCGGGCCCGGGCCCGGGCCTTCCGCCAGGCGTCGGAGCCCAGCCGGCTAAGCTGAGGGGGGCGATCGTCGCCGCCGATGTAGCGGTGCAGCTGATCAACCTGTCCAACCGGGACGTACAGCCTGTCACTGCCGGCATAGCGGACCAGAAAGTAATCGCGGTGAACGCTGTCATCGGCAATGGTTCTCACTCCCTCATAAATCCCGATGCCGTGTGCCTCGTGCACCACGTAGTCTCCCGGCCGCAGCTCACTGAACACATCAACCGGCCTTGCCCCGGCCACCCGGCCGGACCGCCGCCTGCCCCCACCGTACAGGTCGCGGATGGTGACCACCGCCAGCTGCCAGTCCTCGACGTAGAAACCCCGGCCGATATCATGATCGGCAAAGGTTATCGCCCGGCACTCCACCCCGGCGTGGCCCAGGTTGTCAGCCAAGGTCTGCCGGCGCTGGCGGTCGCCAGCCCAGATCACCACCTGCCAGCCCCGTTGCTGCCAGCGGCGCACATCACTTGCAAAATTGGCAAACTGGCGAAGATAAGCCGTTGTATTGCCGCTGTTCAGGGTGACCAGCGGCCGCTGGCCGGCCAGGATAAGCGAACCAAGGGCGTGAACCTCCCGGCCGGCCGCCCGGCTGCGCTGGAACAACACCTGCCACTGCCGCCCGACCGGATCTTCCGGCCGGCCGGCAGCGGCCGGTTCGTCGGCAACAACCAGAGTGCCGGGAGCAAAATAATCGGGCAGGCAACTGTCGGCTTCCCATTCGCTGGCCAGTGGCATTATCTCGACAGTCAGTTCCAGGCTGGCCACCGACAATTGATCGAGGGGGCTGAACCGACGCAGCGAAGCGATTTGATCATCGGCCAGCTCAACCCGGATCGGCCAGTCATCGTTCACCGGATAGATATCGATAATTCCCCCCCGCAGGCTGAACTGACCACGGTGTTCGGTCTGGCCGGCACGTTCGTAACCCATGGATGCCAGCCGTTCGATCAGCCGGTCGCGCGGCCAGGTCTGGCCGGCTGCCAGACGACAACCGCACCCGGACAGCCGGTCAGGCGCGGGCAGTGGGGCAACGGCTGCCGCCACTGTACAAACCACTGCCACCGGTTCACCATCTCTCAGTGCCTTCAGGGTTGCCAAACGGCGATTCAGCCATTCCCGGCCGGCGATGGCCCGTTCCGGTTGCCAGTCCGGCAGGGGAAACAATCGCACCCTTTCAGGCGGCTGCCAATACAAAAGCTGTTCACGCCAATCGCGAACAGCCCCCTCATCGGCCACCACCACCAGCAGCTGCCGGCCGGCGGCCGCCTGCCAGCCGGCGGCCGCCAGCACCGGTTTTAGATTAGCCGCCACCCCGGCCACCGTAATTACCACGTCATCAGGCTGCTTTGGCCAGTCCGCCCGGTAATGCCGGTAAACTGCCGCCAGAAACTCCTGTTTTTCGTCGCCGCTTACAGTTATATTTTCTTCCGCCCCGGTCCGCCCGTTCACCCACACAGTCCCTCGTTAATTTTTCCGCCGTCAAAATGCTGCATAAGGTTCATATCGTGAAACATCTGCCGGTATTCGTCGGCCGGCCGCCGGCCCGCCTCCCGGCTGCTCCCGCCGGCCGGCCGCCGGCCCGGGGGCTGATAGTAGCGCTGACCCACCGACCAGCGACAGAAATGACGGACATGCAGTTCGTGCCAGTAGTGGGTGTCATCAAACAACCAGAGGTAAGCAGCAGGGAACCGGCGCGCCCATTCTGCCTCACTGTGGCCGGCACCGTAATCCAGCACCAGCTTCAGCTGGTGCTCGTCATAGCCGATTGCCCGCAGACCCCAGTAGAAATCAACCACCCTGCTGAAATAACTCTGATCGGTGACCAGCCCGCTGCGGCGCCCGACCTCGCGAGTGCCGACATCAAGGTAGATCCTGGTGTCGGAGAACCGACTGTAAAACTGGGTATAATCAGCCTGGCCGACAAACACCGCCGGCGAAAATGCCCCGACCCGGCCGAAGACCTCCTGATACCTGAGTCCGGTGTAAAGCGATATCACTCCACCCAGCGAACTGCCGGCAATACCGGTGTGCTCCCGCTCCGGGCGGGTGCGGAAGTGACGGTCGATATACGGCTTGAGGGTATGGACCAGAAAATCGCCGTACATCTCACCCTGCCACCCCGGACAGTACTCGGCCGCCCGGCGGCTCCGGCCGTTGTCCACCGCCACCACAATCGTGCCGATGGTTTTGCCGGTGGTGACCAGCCGATCGATGGTCTTGTCCACCATCCACTCCCCGGCATGAGATGTGGCTGCATCAAACAAGTTCTGTCCATCATGCATGTACAGAACTGGATACCGCCGATCACTGTCATCATAGCCGGGTGGCAGGTAAACCCACACCCGCCGGCGGCGGCGGAGTTGCGGCATAGGGAAATACTGTCTGATCCTCACGTTGCCGCTGATGGTGTGAACCCGGCCGTCCCTTCCCAGCCGCTCGCGCCAGTCCCTGAACATCTGTCATTGTTGCCCCCTTCCCCAAGCTGTCTGGCCGGGGGCCATTATACAACAAACCGGCTATATTTTCTATATTTAACCGTCTTATTCTGAATATTTTTTCGATATGTGCAAATTGTCAAATCGCGCTTATCCAGCTTTTTACTGCTTTTCAGGTTGTTTTTTTGGCATTGAATAAATTGTCCGTTTTCAGTGTACACTACTGTCCGGCCCACCAGCCGGCCAGTTTTTTGATCAGTCCGGCCCCGTGCGACCAGCTGAACACCTGCAACCGGTACTCGGCCTGCCGGTCATCGGCCACAAATGCCACGTCGTTGAACTGGGTGGGCAGTCGCCAGTAATCGGCGATGGTCTGGCCATTTTTCAGCACCCTGACCCGCCAGGCGGTATCCCGTAGATGCAGGGGGAATTTGACGGTCAGGGATCGTGGGTGCAGGGAATCGATCAGAAAATCGTCGCCCAGGATTTCGATGGCATAATCCCGCCGGCCATAGACAGTTTCGTTCAGCAGCCGGCCACGCACCGCCACCGGATAGGGGCTGCTGTATGCCAGCTTGCGTTTGACCAGCCGGGCGGCAGTGGCAAACTGCACCAACCCGGCGTCTACATAGGCCGTTTTGACATAAGCCAGATGTTGGTCCAGCCGGTCAAAACTGCCGCCGTCCACGCTTCGCCAGTCGCCGTCGCCGGTCATGAAAATAGCGTGAGTAAAGCCGACGATAGCGTGGATTCCCGGTTTTACCTGCCCGGCCTCGGTGAAAGCCGCCACCCCCTGATCGACCTTGCTGTTCATCGCCGCCACGCTGTCCGAGTCGTAGGAAATCCACTGTCCGGGAGTGGGCAAGAACTCAACCAGTCCAAACTGGCCGTCGTTGCCCGCCGGCCGGTTGATCGAATCAACCGCCGTCAGGTAAAGTTCGCCACCGTAGTCAGCCGAGGTCAGTTGCCCGAGGTTGCCGCCGGCGTCACTGCTTCCCCACAGCCCCACCCGCCGGTAGGCGGTAATCGACTGCTGCTGGCTGTCGGTACTGGCACCAAAGTCAAACGATCCCACCCGGGCGGTCAGCTGCTGCCCTTCCGGCCAGGCGGCGGTAAGCTGCTCCAGTTCGGCGAGAAAATCGTACAGCGAACCGGTCTTGCTGTCGTGCTGCCAGAACCCTCCGCCCAGGTTGCCCAGGGAATGGGCCCAGCCGTGGCGCATGTGATCGGCCCAGATTCCGTTGTTGGCCGGGTTGTACGACAGGGTGTTGCCGGGCAGATCGGGATCGTAGTCAATATGCAGATGCAATCCGTATTCATGTCCGCGACTGCTCTGTTCCCGCACCGACCGCTCAACCGCGGCCAGGGCCTGCTGCCATTCTCCCCGTCCGTTGCTCTGCTGCTCGGCCCAGCGGGCGGCCGACAGAAACGGCACCACCAGATAGTGTGTCCACCACCCTCCGTACCGTTCGGCAATGGCGTTAAGCCGCTCAGCCTTGTCCACCAACTGGACGGTTGCTTCCCCGGGCAGCAGCCAGCCGGCCTGCTGTCCCCAGGCCCTAGGGTAGCCCGCTCCGTCGATCGGCTCCAGGTCCTCGGTCATCAGGTAGTAGATCTCCCCCGGCCGCCGGTCAACCACCCCAACCCCCGGACTGACCACCAACGGCCGGCCGTCAACCGCCACCGACAGCTGCCACGGTTTGTTCCCGTTCTGGCTGTCGGCCCTGGCCGCCAGTGCCGGCCAGGACATAATAACCGTCTCCTTCCCGACCAGCCTGCCCGTCATCTGGACAGCCGGCGCCAGCAGCTGGATACCCTCACCGGCCGGCACCACCAGTTCAACCGGCAGCGACCGGTCGAGATCCCGGCCGCGGTTGGTGACAGCAATCTGCACGGTAAATGTCTGCCCCTTGTCCATAGTTGCCGGCAGCGGCAAAAATTCGGCCACAAGCTGCCGCCACGGCTGACTGCTCAGCCCGATATGGGACACCAGCACGTGCTGACCGTTGCCCACCAGCAGCTGCAGGGTGTATTCAGCCACGACGCCCGGATCAAAGCCGGGGAAGGTTGCGGCAAACAGCCCTGGCAACCCGTAGCTGCCGTTCATCCTGCCACCGACGTAGTTGTAGCCGGTCCGCAGGTCAAACAGTTTTTGACGAGAATCCAGCTCCGGCAACGGCCCGCTGAACACCCCGATCAGCTGGGCCAGCACCTCTCCCTGGCCGTCGCTGGCGGTAATGATCAACTGTCCGTCACCCTGAGTGGAAAGGTAATCAAACTGCCAGTCAGCTGCCACCCCGGCATCGGCTGGCAGCTTCCGGGTGAAAACCACACTGGACTGCCCGGCTGCGGCCATCTCCAGCAACGGCGGCCGTCCGTCATTTCCCCTCACCACCCGGCAGAGCCCGTCACCACTAATCCGGCAATTGTCGGCGATGCCCCAGCCGGCATCCTCGCCGGTCGGCCGCAGTCCGGCCACCGACGGCCCGGCCGACGGCCGGTGAATAACTGCCGTAGCCGCGGCTGCCGCCAGTAGCAGCCCCAAAACCGCCACCAACAGCCACCTGGTTGCCACCGGCCAGCGGCCGACAGCGGCCAGCGGCCGCAGCCGGCTTTTTAGCACGGCCGCTATCCCCCGCAAATATTTGCAGCCTTTTTCAGTCATCCCAGTTTCTTCTCCACCTCAGACCATACCGCCGCCAGCGGCAGCCCGGACAGACACGGCTCCCCGGGGCAGGCGCGGCGGTTGTAACAGGGCTGGCAGTAACCATGCCGATAAACCACCGTGCTTCCCGGCCCGCGCGGTCCCCAGAGGAAGGGATCGGTCGGGCCGAAAATTGCCACCAGCGGCACTCCCAAGGCTTCGGCAATGTGCATTGGTCCGGTATCAATGCTGACTACCAGCCGGGCCCGGCTAATCAGTCCGGCCAGTTCGGCCAGGTCCAGACTACCGGCTGCCACCACCGGCCGGCACCTGCCCCAGTCCGCCCCGGCCGCCAGTCCCTCCAGCTGTGCCTTCTGCCTCCTGTCCCCCACCAGCACGGTGGTAAGGCCGCAGCCGGCCAGACAGCCAAGCAACTGGCGGTAATTTTCCTCCCGCCACTGTTTGCGCGGATATGACCCATAGGGGCAGAGCACCACATAGTCTCCCGGCCGGACCCCGAGCCGGGCCGCCGCGGCCGCTGCCAGCCCCTCCCCGACCGACAGTGCCAGCCGGTCGTCGCCACCATCAATGCCCAGCGGCTTAAGAATTGCCAGCTGTTTGCGGGCTTCGTGCCAGCCGGCGGGACGGTGGGGGCTGACCAGATCGGTCAGCAGCCAGCGGGCAAGGCGAAGGTCATAGCCTATCCGCCGGGGAACGCCGGACAACCGGCTCAGCACAGCCCCGCGCACAGCAAAATTACTGCAGATGGCCACATCGTAGCTTTCCCGCCGGATCGCCCGGCACAGCTGCCAGCCCCGGCGCCAGCCCCGGTCCTGCCCCCGCTTATCGTAGCCCCAGACTTTGTTAACCCCCGGTAGCAGCCTGGCTATTTGATCAGCCGGCGGTACCACCAGCATATCCACCACCGCCGCCGAAAACCGTTGCCCGATCGCCCGCACCACCGGTCCCGTCAGTATAACATCGCCAATATAGGCCAGATTGATCAGCAAAAATTTCATTTCGCCCGCCCGCGCCGGGGCCGGCCGCTCCGGCCGGCCGTCGTCCCGACAGCCATAATCTTCGATATATTGCCGGCGAACGAAAAAGTCAAAACTATTCTTGAATATTTGACTTTTATGGCCGCTAACCGGCGAAATCGGCGGTTGCCTACCGCCGTCCTCCCGCTCTATAATGCTGTTAGCACTCGACAGATTAGAGTGCTAATAAACCAACAGGGGGTGTCGTCATGAACCTGATAAAAAGAAACGAAGGGCTGCTGAAAGATTTTCTCGGGCTTGATCTTCTCAACCCGTTCAGCAGTCAGCACAACGTCTACCTGGTCCCGGCCGGAGTGGCCGTCGATATCACCGAAGATGCCGAGGCCTACAACATAAAGGCCAATATTCCCGGCATCGAGCCTGACAAAATCGAGATTGAGTTTCAGGACAACGTCCTGAGCATCAAGGGCAGCACCGAGCAGGAGGTCAAGCAGGAAGGGACCAGCTATCTGCTGCAGGAGCGCCGCCAGGGAAGTTTCTGCCGGTCGTTCTCATTCCGCGACCAGGTGGACAGCGACAAGATTACCGCCGATTTCAGCAATGGCGTCCTGACCGTCCGCCTGCCTAAGGTCGAGCCGGTTAAACCCAAACAAATCAAAGTCAGTGTCCAGGCCGGCAGTTAATAGCCGGACCGGTCATCCCAACCCGGGGAAAAGCTACCATAATGGTAGCTTTTTTATTCCGTCAGGCCGTTCGCCGCCGGCCGGTCCAAGTCCGGCCGGTCGGTCCCGCTGCCGCTCAGTTGTCCCGGCTGTGGTCTTCCTCCTCGACCGGCTGTCGCCAGTCCATCGGCCAGGGAATCTCCGACACCCTTACAAACGTGTAGCCCTGAGCCAGCAGGGCTGGAATGATTCTTTTCACTGCTTCCACCGTCTGCCGGCGGGGGGTGACTCCGTCGCGGCCGTCGCCGTCGTGAAGCAGGATGATCGCTCCTGGACTCACCCCCGACAGTATCCGGTCAACAATGACGTCTACCCCGGGATTTTGCCAGTCGCGGGCCATCACCGTCCACTCCGCCACCCGCATGCCCCGCTGCCCGGCCATGTCAATGATCGTCCGGTCGCGAAACCCGTGCGGCGGACGCAATAGCTGCGGCCTGACTCCGGTCAGATTCTGGATAATTTCGTTGGTCCGGTCGATCTCCTGCCAGGCCTCAACCCGGCTGATTTGAAGCAAGTCGCGATGATCCCAGGTATGGTTGCCAATCTCGTGCCCGTCGCCATGAATCTCCCGGACCAGCTGCGGATAACGGGCCGCTTTCTCCCCGACCAGGAAGAAGGTGGCCGGCACATGGTATGCCCGGAGCACGGCCAGCAACTCGGTGGTATAGGGCGGGGACGGCCCGTCGTCAAAGGTAATGGCCACCGGCCTGAACTGGCTGCCAGACACAGACTGAAAGTCGCTTTCGCCGTAGACTTGCCCGTAAAAACCGCTGGCCGGCCACAGGGCGTTACCCACCGCCACCCCGCCGGCCCCAATCAGCAGCAGGGCCAGATAAAACGGCAGCCGGCGGGGACGGTGCCGCCAGACGGCATAATAGTCGGCCAGCAGCAACAGGACAACTGCCGTATTGATCACCGCCAGCAGCGAGGACAGACGGATATCCCAGATCCACATTTTATTACTGCCGGCCGCCGTTATTGCCCGCTAAACAATTTGCTCATACACAGCTGGGCGTAAATCCGCACAATCGCCTCCCCCAGCAGGGGAGCAACCGACAGCCGTCGGACCCTGTCCGACTGTTCGCCGGCCGCTTTCACAGTATTGGTGACGATCATTTCCTCCAGTTCCGACTGATCGAGGTTCAGCTGGGACGGATAGCTGAACACGGCGTGGGTGGCGGCGGCGTAGACCCGGCGGGCCCCCATCTGGCGCAGGGCCTTGGCCCCCTCACACAACGACCCGGCAGTGTCGACGATATCGTCCACCATTATCGCGTTGCGGCCGGCCACAACGCCGATGATATTCATCACCTCGGCCACCCCGGGGGCCGGCCGTCGCTTCTCGATAATTGCGATCGGGGCGTGCAGGAGGTCGGCCAGCATCCGGGCTCTTGACACCCCGCCCAGATCGGGGGAAACCACTGTAATGTCGTCAATCCGCTTCTGCTTTATGTAGTCGGCCAGCAAGGGAATGGCCGACATGTGATCGACCGGAATATTGAAAAACCCCTGAATCTGGCCGGCGTGCAGATCCATAGTCACCGCCCGGGTGATGCCAGCCGCCACCATCAGGTCGGCCATCAGCTTGGCAGTAATCGGCTCCCGCCCCCGGGTTTTGCGATCCTGCCGGGCATAACCGTAATAAGGGACCACGGCGGTGATGCTGCGGGCCGAGGCCCGCCGGCAGGCATCAGCCATGATCAGCAGTTCCATCACGTTATCGTTGACCGGCTGGCTGGTGGGCTGAATGATGAACACGTCGCAGCCGCGGACGCTCTCCTTGATCATAACCTGGGTTTCGCCGTTGTTGAATTTACCGACAAAGCATTCACTGAGGGCCAAACCCAGGTAATTGGCTATCTCGCCAGCCAGCTCCCGGTTGGCATTGCCGCTCAGTAACCGAATCCGGCTGTCGCTGTCGAAAATCATTTTTTATTTCTCCTCTCCACCCAGCCTTCGATATTCTTCTGTTGGGCCCTGGCCACCGCCAGCGCCAGCGGCGGCACGTCCTTTGTCACAGTCGAGCCGGCCGCCACGTAGGCCTGACTGCCCACCGTCACCGGCGCGACCAGGTTGGCATTGCAGCCCACGAAAGCTCCATCGTCGATCCGGGTGCGGTATTTGTTTTTTCCGTCATAGTTGACCGTAACCACCCCGCAGCCGACATTCACCTCCCGGCCGATATCGGTATCGCCAATGTAGGACAGATGCGGGGTTTTGCTCCCCTCTCCCACCTGCGAGTTCTTAATCTCAATAAAGTTACCGATCCGGGCCCGATCGCCGATCACTGTCCCCGGCCGGATGTGGACGAACGGGCCAAGGTTGACATCGCTGCCAATCCGGCACTCGTGCAGGTAGGCGTACTGCAAGGTGGTCCGGTCGCCCACCACCGCCTGCCTCATCCGCACCGCCGGGCCAATCTGGCAGTCCCGTCCAATCCGGCAACCGCCCTCCAGCCAGACCGAGGGGTATATGAC
>JAOAFP010000227.1 GCA_026416215.1 Negativicutes bacterium
GCTTCGACCAGGCTTATGCTGACCGTTATCCGGTTGGCATCCGCTCCCAGGATACCATTGGCAAAATCTTCGATTATCCGGTGGGCGGCCGCGGGCAAAAATTCTTTGTCGGCATTCTGAGTCAGCCTCATTGAACAGATAAACTTGATCCGGGGAAAAACCGGGAACATCGCAACCCTGGCTGTTTTAACCCCAGGCTGCCGGCTCAGCTTGTCCTCCAGCAGCCTGGCGCAGGCCGCCGGATTAACCCGGGTTTTTCCCAGTTCGTTAGCCCCCAGCAGCACGCCCTGTTCGCACAGACGTTGGCGTTTATAGTAGTTGACGATTCGTTTGCGGGCTTCCCTGACCCTAAAAAATGGCCGGTTGTGCTCCTGAACGAAGCCGGAGGGTGCGGCACTGCCGCCCTCACTTTTCTTCAGCCGCCAGATAAAAAAACCGGCAATACCGGCCAAAACGGCAATACCTGCCCCAATGAAGGTTTTTCGGCCAATTTTTCTCATAATTAACACTTACACTTACCCTGTTTAGCCCTGGCGGGAGGAGGCTATGGCCTGAATGTGGATATTCACTTCGGTGACATCCACTCCAACCGTATTTTCGACCGTCTGTTTGACAGATTTCTGGACATCCAAAGCCAAATCCGGCAGTTTTTTACCGTACTCGGCCACCAGAAACAGGTCAATTACCAGCCTGCCGTCAGTAGCCTCGATTTTTACTCCCTTGGCCTGATTTCGTTTGCCCAGTCGCTCAGCTATTTCTCCCATTATACCGCCGCTCATGTCTATAACACCGTCACAGCCCAGGGCAGCGTCGGCTGCCACTGAAGCTATCACCGCGTCGTCTACCTGGAGCGAGCCAAGAATTTCCCCGCTGGAATTGCGCTGCTTCCTTTTGAATGTCATACCTGTTCCTGCTCCACTGTTTCCGCCTGTGCCGGTCACGCCCGCTCGATGTATTCGCCGCTGCGGGTATCAACCCTCAGCAAATCACCGGCCTCGATGAACAGCGGTACCTTGACCGTATGTCCGGTTTCCAGCGTGGCTGGCTTGCTGCCGCCGGTGGCGGTGTCGCCTTTGATGCCCGGATCGGTTTCAATTACCTTCAGGACCACCGATGTCGGCAGTTCGACGCCGATCACCGCATCCCGGAAAAACAGCACATCGATATCCATATTTTCCTTGAGGTACTTGACCGCATCACCTAGCTGCCCGGCACTCAGTTCGGTCTGTTCGTAGGTTTCATTGTCCATGAATGTGTAGGATTGGCCCTCAGCATACAGATACTGCATTTTTCGCTTTTCTACATGTCCGCGGGACAGTTTCTCCCCGGCATTAAAAGTTCTTTCCACCACCGCGCCGGTAACCAGGTTGCGAATTTTCGCCCGGACAAAAGCCGCTCCCTTCCCGGGCTTGACGTGCTGAAAATCAATCACCTGCCAGACGGCGTTGTCAATTTCGACGGTTATCCCGGTTTTAAAATCGTTGGTTGATATCATGGCTCACTCTCCTGTCACAATTCTGTCAGTTCCTTGGGTAAATCAGTCAGTATTTCAATCCCCCGCTCCCTGACCACCACCAGATCCTCAATGCGCACCCCGCCGAACCCCGGCAGGTAAACGCCTGGTTCAACGGTAAACAGCATTCCAGGCCTGGCGATATTACCCGGATCAGCCGGCGACAGTCGGGGAGGTTCCTGGACCTCAAGCCCGAGACTGTGTCCTAGAC
>JAOAFP010000228.1 GCA_026416215.1 Negativicutes bacterium
TCCGTCAGCAGTACCAGACCATAGTCGGCCAGCAGACTGCTTATATCGTCCACCCTTTCCCGGCAGCACTCACCACTCGCACATTCCAGCAAAACTTTAGTCCCCGGGGTGAAAAAACTGACCGATGCGTTTAGTTTCCTCCGCAGCTGCCGCAAAATCTCCCCGTGTTCAACGCCGTCGTCTATATGAAGGTAGAGCTGCCCCCGCAGCCCCTTAAAAAAGACATCGCCCATCCTCTTCCCCTGTTGTCACCGGCCCCGGACCCTTACCACCGCCGTCCGGGCCAGCATATCGTACAACCCTTGTCTCCTGGCACTTAATGGAATTGTCAGGTATCCAACAAGAAAAAATTTCCCGAGAATACACTTGCCAATATTACGGACAACCGCCCGCCCGAAACCAATCCTGTGACCATTTAGATCGGTCACCGCCAGTCCGACAATTATTTTCCCCAGCGTCGCCTGAAATTTCGACGACTCCATCCACCAGCAACAGATCTGAAAAGTCGACAGCGACAGAAAAAAAGCCAGCACCAAGCTCCCCGTCAGCTGGTAAAAAACTTCCGGCGGCAAATTATCCGGTCTGTCAGCATTGACCGGAGAGAACAAAATCACCGTCAGTGAAAGAACGATTACAATGACAGCAACTCCCGCCACCCAGTCGATCATGCAAGCCAGCAGCCGCGGCCAGAATCCGGCATAATCTGTCGTTCTCCCAGCCTCTGTTACAACGGGGTTCTGCCGGTCATAACCGCAAAGATTATCCACTTTGCAATCTTCCTGTGCGGACTGACCACCGTGCAACTTCCGGCCCTCCCTGCCTATCGGATGCCTGACGCAAGGATATTCTAACTTAAAACCCCGGAGAATGCAAAGGACTCCGCTAAGCGGAGCCCTTGGGCCACAATCCTTCTGCGGCCACTTGGCCGATCATCTGCCTGCCTTTTTCCAGTGCCAGCTTGTTTATGTCGATCAACTTGGGCTTTTTGGAAAATACCTTGATCAGCGCCTGTTCAACCGCCGTTTCATCCACCGCCCGGCTGGCCGCGATAACCGCTCCAACCATGATCATATTCGCCGTTTTGTCGTTGCCGATTTCACGGGCCAATTCATTGGCCGGAACTTTGAACACAGCAAGGTCGCTGCGCTTTGGCTCGACATCGATGATTGAGCTGTTAAACAGAACAATGCCATCATTTTTTACGTTGCCTTCAAATTTTATCAACGACGGCTTGTTCATTGCCACCAGAACATCTGGCTCAGTGACTATCGGCGCACCAATCGGCTGATCGGAAATTATCACCGAACAGTAGGCAGTGCCCCCCCTCATCTCTGGCCCATACGACGGCATCCACGACACCTGCTTGCCGCTCAGCATTCCGGCATAGGTGATAAGCTGGCCCATCATCATAACTCCCTGACCGCCGAACCCTGAGATTAATATTTCCTTGATCATGCTTTCACCTCCGCCGGCAACCGCAGCTGACCCAATGGAAAGTACGGTACCATATTGTCCTCCAACCAGGTAGTGGCATCGACTGCATTCATCCCCCAGTTGGTCGGGCAGGTGGAAAGCACCTCGACAATTGAAACCCCCAGTCCCTGGACCTGAACTTCAAATGCCTTCCTGATTGCTGTTTTGGCCTTGGCCATATTGGCAGGATTATTCACCGCCACCCGGGTAACGAACACCGCCCCTTCGATAGTGGCCAGCATTTCCGCC
>JAOAFP010000229.1 GCA_026416215.1 Negativicutes bacterium
CACCAGTGTCAATCATCGTAAACTCCCGCCCCCGCCAGTCACTGTCCATATAAAGGCGATCGCGGGTCACTCCCGGGATGTCTTCGACAATCGCTCGCCGTTGCCGCCCAAGATAGTTGAACAACGTCGACTTGCCGACGTTAGGGCGGCCCACTATGGCAACAATTGGTTTAATTGCAATCCCTCCCCGCCAGGTAGCCTCGCAGAGCCGCCGCGCCATCGGCAATAACCACCGTTGTTTTAAGCCGTTCGGCCAGTCCGGTCACATCCATTCCGTCAACAAAACCGTGGTTGTCACGACTCACTGCCACCGCCGGTAAAATCAGCGTCGAACCGTCTGGTATATTCTCCTCCGCCGCCCATTGCAAGATGTCAGCACCGGTCAACAGCCCGCTGACGTTTACCGTGGAACCGAAAAAACGGTTGGTCACCGGTCTGACCCTGACCCGGGGAAATTCGCCGGACAGCATGCATTTTACCAGATCATGGGCCAGTTCACCGCACAA
The DNA here is from genome assembly GCA_026416215.1 of Negativicutes bacterium. Lineage (GTDB taxonomy): Bacteria > Bacillota > Negativicutes > SKW292 > SKW292 > SKW292. The sequence goes on from JAOAFP010000229.1 coordinate 507, forward strand.
AACGTAACATTCCCCGGTGCTACCGGTAAGATCGCACCGGCCGTGCGCCACCATCAATCCCTGTTCGTCCGTCCGGCCGCTTCGCCACTCCTCAACGAATGTCCGGGCGATCCCGACGCCATTTTCCCACTGCGGAAAGCCGTCATAGCTTGACGAGTCGGGCAGGTTAACCGCCGCTTTAAGATAAAATTCGTCGGCCAGATAAACCGGCCACCGTTTCGGGTTAAGCTGTTCCCTCAGCTGCCGGCAGTGCGCGATGATTCCGGCTGCGTACTCCCTCGTCAGCGGCACAAGCTGGTCGAGTGAACGACTGTATCTGGTAAGGCCTACCGGCACCACAGCCAGCGACAACAACTTGTCGCCCAGAGTCAGCAAATCGGTTATAGTCCTGCTCAGGCACTGCCGGTCGTTAAGCCCCGGGCACAGCACTACCTGACAGTGCAGGCCGATGCCGGCCCCGGCCAGCCGGCGCAGGCCAGCCAGCACCGGTGTCCTGTAGTTTACACCCAGCAGTTGTCGTCTTACCGTGTCATCGCTGGCGTGAACCGACACGTACAGTGGCGATAGCCTCAGTCTTTCAATCCGTTGCCAGTCTTCCCGGCCGAGGTTGGTCAGCGTTATAAAACTGCCCTGCAGAAACGACAGCCGGTAATCATCATCCTTGATGTACAGGCTGTCCCGCAGCCCGTCCGGCATCTGATCAACAAAACAAAACAGGCATTTGTTGGCGCACCGCCGGATCCCGTCAAACACCGCTGAAGCAAAGCCTATGCCCGTCGGCTCGCCCGGCCGGCGACGAATCAGCAGACGGCGGCGTTTATCCCCCCTCACCACTGTCAGGACAAACTGTTGCTCGGCCACCGCCAGGCTGAAATCGATGAGGTCGCGAACCGGCCGGCCATCTACTGCCTCGATCTTGTCCCCAGCCCTCAGACCGCAGCGGTCGGCCCAGGACGGCTTTTCCACCTTGACAATCGTTGCCGGCATAGGGGTAACACACCGCACCGGTAACGGACTATCACCGGCCCCGACACAGCTGCCAGCCGTACATGTCCGGGATTGGCAAAAGTGGTCTACCATCGGCAGACCACCCTCTGTTTGTCACTTGCTTTCTTCATTGGCTGTAACGTATTTGCGACTGACCGATTCCCTTGTAAAGTCGATGTCCACCTTGTCGGCCACCTTAAGGGTAATGG
>JAOAFP010000230.1 GCA_026416215.1 Negativicutes bacterium
AGATGTGTATAAGAGACAGGTTTTTGTCGGTAGTGTGTAATTTTGTTTTTGGGCCTTATGTGGTAATATTTAACGGCGGGCTGGTTGTCATACCGGCTGGGGCGTAAAGGGTACAGGGAGGAGAATCCGGTTCATGAGCCGTTATCTTTTAAAAAATGCCACCATTGTCAACTGGTGGGGAGAACAACAGGCCGATTTGCTCACCGACGGGGAAAAAATCGCCGCAGTGGCTGAAGAACTGCCGGCCGGTGCCGGTGACGCGGTTATTGACTGCAGTGGCTGCCTGCTGATCCCCGGCGGCATCGATGCCCACACCCATTTCGACCTTCCCTGCGGCGATTTCTCCACCGACGATAACTTTTTCACCGCCACAAGGGCGGCGGTGGCCGGCGGCACGACCACGGTAATCGATTACGCCACCCAGTTTGCCGGTCAATCGCTGGCCGATGGCTACCGAAACTGGACGGAGAAAGCCTCGGGCCGCAGCTTTACTGATTTTGCCTTTCACCTGGCGATTACTGTCTGGCACGACGGGCTGCTGGCCGAGATACCGGAATTCATGGCTTCCACCGGTGTGACGTCGTTCAAATTGTATATGGCCTACAAAGGGATCATGCAGGTGGGGGATGACAAGTTGTTCCGCATGCTCAGGACCATGTCCAGGTGTGGCGGGCTACTGTGTGTACATTGTGAAAATGGTGATGTAATCGACGTTTTGCAGCAGGAATACCGGTTGTCCGGCTGCCGGGGAACGGAATATCACCCGTTGAGCCGGCCGGAGATTGCGGAGGTGGAGGCTGTCCAGCGTTTGCTTTGCCTGGCACGTTTGGCCCGGGCTCCGGTGTACATCGTTCATCTCAGCACTGGTGCGGGGTTGTCAGCTATAAGGGCTGCCCGCCGCAGCGGACAGCGGATTTACGTGGAGACCTGCCCGCAATACTTGCTGCTGACCGACAGCCAGTACAATCTGCCCGGCTTTGAAGGGGCGAAGTATGTAATTTCGCCGCCGCTGCGCAAAAAAGGGGACAACCAGCAGTTGTGGCAGGGATTGGTTGACGGAGAAATCGAAGTGGTAGCCACTGACCACTGCGCGTTCAATTTTGGAGGGGTAAAGCAGCGCGGCCGGCATGATTTCACCAAGATCCCCAACGGTGGTCCGGGGGTGGAACAGCGTCTGACATTGCTTTATCACCACGGGGTAAATGCCGGGCGGCTGTCGAGGTGTCAGTGGGTGGAGTGCTGCTCGGCCAATCCGGCAAGGATTTTTGGGCTGTATCCGCGAAAGGGCCTTCTGGCCGTGGGCAGTGACGCCGACATAACGGTGTGGGACGGCAATTTCCGCCACACCATCAGCGCTGCCACTCAGGTTCAGGACGTAGATTACACCCCCTATGAGGGCATGGAGGTTAAAGGTGGCGTCCGCCACGTGTTTGTCAGGGGAAGACCGGTGGTGAGCGATGGTCGGCTATGTACCGGCGAACCGGCAGGATGTTATTTGCCCAGGAGTGGGGTAGCCGGTTTGTAGCCGGTCCCGGATAGTGATGAATGGCCGCCGGCCCATGGCGGTGGCCGCATGCAGGGAATATAGAATTAAGAACGCCGAGGTGTGACTGATGTACAGATTTGAGATCAATGGACGGGTATATGAGAGCAGCGGACGACAAAAC
>JAOAFP010000231.1 GCA_026416215.1 Negativicutes bacterium
CCGGTCTGGTTGTTTTTACAGCGACGGCAATAGCCGTCGTTTGTATTTTGTGGCCACTGAGTGAGAACGGCAGACAGGGGACAGGACAATGCGTGAACTGATTCTTATCAGGCATGGCGAGGCGGAGCACCATCAGCTGGGGTTAACCGGAGGATGGACTGACCGGCCGCTGACCGAACGCGGTTATCAGCAGGCCAGGGCGGCTGCTCAGGCTGTGGCGAAGATGGTGAGCGGCGAAGCGAGAATTTACTGCAGTGATTTGCTGCGGGCCAGACAATCGGCCGGACCGCTGGCCGGGTTGCTGGCTATGCCGGTTGAGGAGCGTTGGCAGCTTCGTGAGCTTAATAATGGCAAGGCAGCCAACCTGCCGGAAGCGGAGGCGAAAAAGCTTGCCAGTCCCCGGCCTGCCGGGAGAAAGGCGGCCAATGACTGGCAACACTACCCCCAGTCGGAGACTTGGCGGCAGTTCAGCCGGAGAATAGTTGATGTAATGAATGAAATCGATCAACTGACGGAACATACAGCAGTGGTCGTCAGTCACAAGGGCTGCATAGCCATGATTGTGTGCTGGTGGTTGCTGAGGGAAAAAATGGACATTGACCGGCTGTTTTTTTCCTGTGAAGCCCGGCCGGGCAGTGTCAGCCGACTAATTATCAACCGTTGGCAGGAACGGTCGATAGTTCTGCTCAACGACACCAGCCATCTGACGCATTTAAGATAAATAATTCCTAATTATTGACAGCCGTCAGGCTGCGTGCTAACATAGGCGCAAGGAACAAACAACGCTGGAGGAATGTCGGCATGAGAAGGATATATCTTGATCACTCGGCGACCACGCCGGTGCATCCGGATGTGGCCGCGCTGGCCGTTGAATATATGACAGACAAGTTTGGCAATCCATCAAGCGTGCACGCGTTTGGTCGCGAGGCACGCAAAGCCGTGGAAAGGGCTCGTCAACAGCTGGCCGAATTAATCAACTGTCAGTCGCGGGAGATCATTTTCACCAGCGGCGGAACAGAGGCCGACAATCTGGCCATAAAAGGAGTGGCTAACGCCTGCCGGCAAAAGGGCAACCATATCATAACCTCGCAGGTTGAACACCATGCCGTGCTGCACGTTTGTGAGTATCTGGCCAGACGCGGTTTCGAGGTAACTTATCTGCCGGTCGACGAGCACGGAATGGTGCGGCTGTCGGATGTTGAAGCGGCTATCACCGATCGTACCATTCTTATCTCGATAATGATGGTGAACAATGAGGTGGGTGCCATTCAGCCGGTTACCGAGATTGGTACCCTGGCCCGGCAGCGCGGCATCTATTTTCATACCGATGCGGTTCAGGCGGTCGGGAACATTCCGGTTGATGTTCAGGAGATGAACATTGATCTTTTGTCGCTGTCCGGACACAAGTTTTACGCCCCGAAAGGGGTGGGAGCCCTCTATGTCCGGAAGGGGGTGCGGATTGAACAACAGCAACACGGGGGCGGGCACGAACGAAATCTGCGTTCGGGAACGGAAAACGTGCCGGCAATTGCCGCCCTCGGGCTGGCGGCTGAAATTGCCAGGAATGAACTGCCGGAACGTATGCGCCACAACATTGAGCTGCGCGACCGGCTGATCGACGGGATCATTGAAAGGATCCCCTACGTCAGGCTCAATGGACACAGGCAGCTGCGTTCGCCCAACAAC
>JAOAFP010000232.1 GCA_026416215.1 Negativicutes bacterium
ATGGAATACCGTGTATCGGCTACGGTCCCGGCAAGGAGAAGGAGGCCCACTTCCCCAATGAAAAAACCTGGAAACAGGATTTGGTTGACTGTGCTGCAGTTTATGCCGCACTGCCCATGATATACGTACAGAAGTATGCCGACAAGATGCCGAAAAGCACGGAAAATCTGGTCAAGTAAAGCAATCGCGGTATACTAAATAATCATACGCAGCAACAGGAGGAAGCAAGTAATGCAAAGTTTGTTCAGAGGCCGCCACTTTATCGATCTTGAGGATTTCACCAGGGAAGAAGTCGACACGATGCTTGATGTGTCGTTCGACCTTAAGAAGAAGTTTGCTATGGGGGTTCCCACCCCGTATCTGCAAAACCAGTCGATGTTCCTAATGTTCTTCGAACAGTCGACCAGGACGCGGAATTCCATGGAAGCTGGATTTGCCCAGCTGGGCGGCCACGCCGGATTTCTCGATTCGAGCAGCATGCAGATCGCCCATGGTGAGAGTGCCAAAGACACGGCGATCATCTTGTCGCGGTTTGGTCATGCCATTGCCTGCCGCTACTGCAACTGGGGCTACGGCAACAAGTATCTGAACGAGATGGCCAAGTGGTCGTCGGTGCCGGTTATGAACCTGCAGTGCGATTTGTACCATCCGTTCCAGGCGCTGGCCGATCTGATGACCATGAAGGAAAAGATTGGTGATCTGAAGCGGGTCAAGGTATCTATAATCTGGGCCTATGCAGAAAGCCACAAGAAGCCGATCTCGGTTCCGGTTTCGCAGGTATTGCTGTTCCCCCGCTACGGGATGGATGTCTGGCTGGCCCACCCGAAGGGCTGGGAACTGCCGGACTGGGTGATTGAGAAGGCCAGGGCCAATGCTGCCCGTTATGGTGGCAGCGTTACCGTAACCGACGATGAGGAAGAAGCGTATCGCGGGGCACACATTGTCATTCCCAAAAACTGGGGCAACTGGGTCAAGGACCAGACCGGACTGCAGGCAGCCGGGGCAGTGGCGGTAGTCGACGACAAACTGCGTGCGCACAAGAGCTGGAAATGCACAGCCGAGAAGATGAGCATCGCCGACAGGGATGTTATGTACATGCATGCCCTGCCGGCTGACCGCAACAACGAAGTTGAAGATGCGATCATCGACGGGCCGCATTCAATAGTGTACGACGAGGCTGAAAACCGTCTCCATACTGCCAAGGCAGTAATGGTGCTGACCATGAATGGACGGGGAATATAACTGGCTTAGCTCGGGTGGACAGATAAACAGGGGGCCGGATTCAGAATCCGGCCCCCTGTTTTTGTTTGGCATAAACCAGAAGGGGAATTATAGTAAATTCCTGTAAATCAACCAGTTGCCGCAAACCCTCGAGAAGTTCCGGCCTCACTTCAGACCGCCCGGGTGAGCCGGCCGGACCGCAGACAGCGGGTGCACACGTTCACCCGTCTGATTTGGCCGTTGATGCTGGCCTTGGCCCGTTGGATGTTGGGCTTCCAGCTCCGGCGGGTCTTGCGGTTGGAATGGCTTACGTTATTGCCGCTCAGCGGCCCTTTGCCGCACACATCACACAGACTTGCCATTGCTACCTCCTCGACAAAACACCAGAATTGAAACCGCACAATTATAGCC
>JAOAFP010000233.1 GCA_026416215.1 Negativicutes bacterium
CAGATGTGTATAAGAGACAGGTAGTAAACGTCCTCAAGGCTCAGTACCCTGTCCAGCCGCCACCACAGACGCTGCAAAATCTCGACGAAATTTTGCGGTGGATCGTCCTTGAGGGACATCCCTCGGGCAAATGTACTGTAAAAATGCATATGGGCATTGATCATCCCCGGCATGATCAGCTGTCCGCCTGCATCCAGCAACCGGCAGCCGGAATTCTCATGGTTAAGATCGGCCATCTTACCAACTGCTACGATACTGTCGCCCTCGATCAGCACTCCACCGTTCTCAATCAGCGGGTTGACCGGATCTCTGGTTATAACTGTTCCATTACCAATCAGCAGCATTTGTCCACCTCGCAGATATTTTTTAACCAGCCAGTTGTCTGACCGCCTGTAGATCAGGCGGGATCGTCCGTGGCTTTCCGGCAGCCCGGATCGCCGTCGCCACGTCCTTCAGGCCGTTGCCGGTGACAAGAACCAACACCGATTCCTGACTGTCTATAATCCCCTGACTGACTGCCGCCCGGGCCCCGGCCACCCCAGCTGCGCCGGCCGGCTCGCCGAATACGGCCACCAGTCTGGCCAGCCGTTTCATCGCCGACATAATCTCGTCGTCAGATACCGCGACAAACGCCCCGCCCGACCTGACCACCGCCTGCATACCCTTGGCAAAATTGCGCGGGTGACCAACTGAGATCGAATCAGCCACCGTGTGACCGTTAACCGGCCGTAACCGGCCGTCTCCCTGCCAGGCAGTCACAAACGGCTGACAACCTGCCGACTGCACTCCCAGCATCTTCGGCAGGCGTTCGATAACCCCAAGTTTGTGCATCTCAACCAGCCCCTTCCAGACCCCACCAATTGTGCAGCCGTCCCCCACCGACACCACCACCCAGTCCGGGACCGCCATTTCCCGGCGGGCAAACTGTTCGGCAATTTCCATCCCCGCTGTTTTCTTGCCCTCGATCAGATATGGGTTTACTGCGCAGTTACGGTTATACCAGCCGAATTCGGCGCTGGCCTCCATGCATAGTTCCCACACCCGGTCGTAATCAGCGTCAACCGCCATAACCTCGGCGCCAAAAATCATCAGCTGAGCCACCTTGCCTTCAGGGGCCCGGAGAGGAACGAAAATCCGCGCCGTCAGCCCGGCCGCAGCGGCAAACCCGGCCAGCGACGAGGCAGCGTTACCGGTCGAGGCGCAGGTTATAACCTCTGCCTTTTTTTCCAGAGCTTTGGCCACCCCGATCGCGCTGGCCCGGTCCTTGAATGACGCGGTGGGGTTGCGGCCCTCGTCCTTGACCCAGCAGGCCCTGACACCCAGATATTCAGCCAGGCGGTCGGCCTGATAAATCGGTGTCCAGCCCAGATGTAAATGCTGAATATATTCCTTCCTCACCGGTAGTAGCGGCAGGTAGCGCCACTGGGAAAAATCACCGTTGTTGAACAGCGCCCGGGAATTGAGCTGCCGTGATGCTGCCCGGTAATCGTACTCAACGTCTAAAATTCCCTCGCCATGCCCACAACCGGGACAAAAGTAGTCTATTTCCTCCACCCGGTAGGAAGAATTGCAGTTTACACACCTAAGTCCGGTAACATTTTCCATGATGTCACCCTACTGCCGGGG
>JAOAFP010000234.1 GCA_026416215.1 Negativicutes bacterium
TCCGGCGGCAGTAGTAATTACGGCGGCTCAACTTTGAGCGGAGTAACAGTGCCGGGCGCGTCCACACTGGGTGCAAATGATGGGTTGTTGAGTGTGGTCCACGCCGATGGAGGAGCATTCACTGCCCAGATCAGTGAAGATGGTGCAGCCACCTGCCAGATTCAGCCCGGAAGCTATCAATTGAACGTCAACGGCGTGCCTGTGACCACTTGTGTAATAACGGCGGATCCAACGCAAACTGTCGATTTGACATGGCTACCATCTGACCCGCCGGACGAAGGGCAGGGGGCAATAGCAATAAATGTGACTTCAGAAGAACAGCCGGTTGAAAGTGTCATTTTGAATGCAACCAATGGGTCCGGATATGACGAATATGCGCTGACCGGCGCAAACGGTAAGGCGGTGCTTTTTGCCGACCCAGGTCAATATGATGTTACGGCCACTCCCCCTCCCCAGTACGCCACACCAGAGCCGTGGGTGGCAAATATCGAGAGATCGGGGCAACAGGTTGTATGGAACCTGGAACTACAACGGATACTACCCACAGGAAGACTGACCGTCCTGGTGGTAAATGCGGAAACAGGGGAAAAAATAGTTGACGCGATTGTTCGGCTTGATTATGACCCAACGATTTTTGAGTTTACGAACGCAGACGGAGAAGCTGTTTTTAATGAAGTCGTGACAGGCAGAGATACAGTGAGCGTGAATGCATATGGCTACGAGCCCAGGGAAGGAGTGCCAGTCGACATACACGCCGGTGGCGATGCCAATGTCACCGTGGAGCTGACACCAGTTCCTGATGGCGATATATCTGTGCAAGTGCTGGACCTGCACAGCGGCGATCCGATCGGGTCTGCCAGGGTGGAGATGATCAATATGTTTAACGAACGTGTGATGGATACGGAAAATACTGACGAGGATGGCCGTGCTGTTTTCACTGATATACCGGCAGGTGTGTGGATGATCAGGTGTTCCGCGGATGGATACGCTGAACAAAATGTCCCGGCTGAGTCGATTTCTGGTGACGAGAATGACATAACTATAAATATGACCCCTATAACACCGATACCCAGTACCGGTCAGTAGGCAAACCGGCCCTTTGGACCAAAACCGGTATGAGGCCGCCTGCAAACAAAATGGTTTGCCGGCGGCCTTGTTTTTATTGGAAAGGTGGAATTTCAGCAGGGCAAAATGTTGCCGATAACCAAATCAACGGCGGTGAATGGCCGCTGTCTGTCTGCACATCAAGTTTCATAATGCGGATCGTGCCGTCCCGAACGGGGTGACTGCCAACACCGGGCGGATTGATGCGATCGTTTGCCAGCGCACAAGCCACTGTTCGGGATGGAGACCGGAATGACTGCATGTGATTGTTGGGCTGGCATTGCGGCCCTTTGTTTTCAGATCAGCCAGTTGTTTTTTCCGTGACAAGGGCGGCTGGAAACATAAGACTGCCCCCGGCCCGGTATATAACCGCTATTGTCACCGAACGGGGAATTGTCCGGCCGCCGTACGCTTTCTGAAAAAGGCTG
>JAOAFP010000235.1 GCA_026416215.1 Negativicutes bacterium
AGAGACAGGAACAGTTTGGGACAAAATTTAGGTCCGGTGAGAGCGTACAATCATGCCTACAACGAAGCCTGCAGGCAGGGATACGACTATGCCGTCTTTCTGAATGACGACAGTACAATACTGGATGACCACTGGCAGGACATTCTGGAGGAATCGGTGGCGGCATACCAGTTGAAAATTGGGGTTTTTGCCGATAGACAGTTGGACGGCAACGGCGAGCACGGTTGGTTGTTCTGGGGATACCCGCCGTCAGTGGTCCCGTCGCTGAATTTCTTTGTTATTAAGTGCGGATTGACGAATGTTTTGCTTGATGATCGCTTTGTTAGGGGCTGTGATGATGAGCTGGCTTTGCGATTGAATGCCAGCGGGGTAGATTTCCACCTTCTGCCTTGCCGGGTGGAGCACTGGGACGCCGAGGATAATATCCATCTTTCAGAACAGAATTGTGATCAGATATCCTACCTTGAACAGATTTTAGCTGATAATTACGCCGGCTACCGGCAATGGCGGTCGGAATGCGGAGTTAAGGGCTGGCTGCCGATGGTTGATCGTATAGTGGAATTAAAAGCCGGTCGTGTAGAAAAGTCATTACAGCTCCAATACTGGCGGAAAGTTAATTTGTTTCGGCAGAGTGCGGCTGATAAAGCAAAACTATTTATCTTCGGCGCCGGCAGCGAAGGGGAGGAGGCAGCCATCTGGCTGGAGGAAATAGGTCTTGAGTATGACGGTTTTGTCGATAACGATCCGGGGAAAGTCGGCAAAACAAAAAGAAAGGCTAAAATTTATTCCCCCGAGGCCCTTTATGATGATTGCACAGTATTGGTGGCTACTGATGGCAGAAGGGACGTAATCGAGCAAATCAGATCTATATCACCCCAGATAAACTGTTTTGATATGAGTGCATTCAGATATTGGTCCAGCATTCAAAAGCATATGGTGCCTCAGGATTTTACAGAGTGCGTGTCGAACACCGTCCGGACAGCCATGTTTGAAATAAACCGCCGGCTGAATTTTGTGGCCTACTGAATCGATTGGAATGAGACACACTTGCATGTCAATTGCCATCGTGGTTCCGTCTTACCGGCGCAAACATGATTTGATGCGGCTGCTTGACAGTACTAAACTGCCGGGCAACTCCCGGTTTGTGGTTGTGGCGAATTATCCGGGCCGGGATCTCGAGCAACTCAAAAAAAAATATGCAGCTGTGGCTGTGATAATAGACGAAAAAAACTACCGGCGAAGACTGGGGCCGGTGAGAGCGTGGAATGTCGGAATAGAAACAGCCCGCAATGCTGGTTTCGAGGTGGTGATTGGTGCCAATGATGACATCGTGTTTGCCGACGAATACTGGGCCGAGATCATCGAGCATACGTTTGCCAGTGGAGAGGTCGGGCTGGGGGTGCTGGCCCACAACGATCGGCACAGTAATGACTACGGCTGGAGTATCTGCGGGATACCGGAGCATGAATATCCTGACGGCAATTTCCCGGTGTTCGTCTGCAG
>JAOAFP010000236.1 GCA_026416215.1 Negativicutes bacterium
TTCCCGCCCCTCGCCGTGCCAAAGCTTAAGTGTAACTCCAATCACCCGCCAACCATGCCCAAGCAGCAGCTTTGCCGCCACCGAACTGTCCACGCCGCCGCTCATGGCCACCAGGACGCTTTTCATCGCCCGACTCCACCGTTCAAACCTTCAGTTTGCCTCTCTCCCATAAATAGATGGCGGCAAATGATCTGGCCCAAAAGTTGGCTTTCTCCTCCGCCGGGTAATCGGTGTGGAAATTTGCCTGCCAGCCGTGACGGTCGTCAAGATAAAGATCGCGGAGAATATTGGCAGCGTTTTTTGCTGTCCAGCCGGCTTCGATGAAGTCATAAACCAACCTCATCATATTTGCCGGCTGCAGAGCCAGTGGATTGGGGTTGAGCAGAATATTGCGGGTGTAATCAGATATCTTGTCCTCCCTGAGCGCCAACCCGATCGCCTCCCCATGGGGAATGGACAGCTGATTTTCAAATTCAGCCCGGAAAGCACACAGATCAGAACGCCGGTATTCGTCAATAAAATCGATCAGCGAGTCGTTGGCACAGGGAATGTGACCATCAAACAACCTGGCCCGTTCGGCCGCCATACCCAGATCCCACATACAGTCGACAATATGATCGGCATCGGTTTCGCCCCAGATTTCCTTTCCGTCGTACACGCAGCCAATTACGTCAACCAGGCTTGGCTGCTCCCAGTGCTGGTAAATTTCCCGGTTTTTCTTGTGAAGGCTGAACGGGCTGCGGATAGACCGCATGTGCGGCGAGCCTTCACACCACGAGTTGTCGAAATTAATACAATAATCGCGGGTGTCAGACAGAGTTACCGGCAACCTGCCCTGCCGCTCGTTGTCGCGAAATTGTTGCATAGTCTTAAACGAAATGTAACAGGCCAGTTTGGTCAAGCCGGAGAAAACCGAGGCAGCTTCGAATGAAATGCCGTTGTGTCGCCTGATGTCGCCGGGGACCTTTTCCTGACATAGCCTGATCAAATCCTGATCGAGATAGCCAATGGCCGCCAGCTCCCGCGATGCCGGCGTCCCGACCGGGTTCTGAAACAAAATATGTCCGCCGGCAGTTGTATAGTCAAGCAAGAACGGCATGCCGCGTTCGACAAACATCTGCCGGATAAAGTCGATCATCGGCAGGGTCTGCTTAAAATGGTGGCGGTGCGACTGCTGATCGGAGTAAATGTTGTCCTGGCTTTCAGAAAGATAGATTTCAAAATCCAGCGGCATCAGCACCGACCGTCCGTCGCTGCCGATCACCGGCAGGTGGACCTGCAGAGCTCTCTCCACCGTCAAATGATATAGGTCTGAAACCGGCCGGACCAGCGACGGGAAGGATGAATCCCCCCCCTCATCCTCAAGTTCCGCACCGGTGGCAATACAGTAATCAGCATACTCGAAACAGCGGGTCAGCTGTTCAAATACCTGCGAGTAATACTCACGCTCATCCATAAACCTGTCTCTTATACACATCTCCGAGCCCACGAGACC
>JAOAFP010000027.1 GCA_026416215.1 Negativicutes bacterium
CTGTAGTCGCTCTGCCCCAGAACCAGCAGGAAATTAGCCATATCACCTGACCCGCCGCAGATAGCCGCAAGGATTTTGTGTCAGCAAAAACCTTTCACAGCCGGCGTCGATTACAAACTCGTCCGTTTCCGACATAAACTCGGCGATGGCTTCCATCGGCCCCGGGCCGTGCCCGCTCTGCACCGGGTGGCCGTTGACATTGCTGTCCTCAACGATCATGTAGCCTCCTACCGGGACAAACTGCCGCCAGATCCGCATCTCGGCGAGAACATGGTGGCTGGCGTGGTCGGAATCCAGTATAACCAGCACATTTTCCGCCCCGGCCACGCTTTTTCTCACCCTCTCCACAACCTCCGGGTCGGTGGACGAGCCGGTGATGTAGTGGATGCGGTCGTGAACCGGCAGCCCCTCTCTCGCCTCAACGTCAATGGTTATAACCTCGCCTTTGCCGATTATGTCGCAGATATTGGCCAGATAGAGGGCACTCCCCCCCATAAAGGTACCGGTTTCAACCACGAAATCAGGCTGCAACCGGTACATTAGCTCCTGGTACATCCACATGTCGAACGGGCATTTGAGGATCTGTCGCCCCATCCACAGGGTGTTCTCCCAAATCCGGCCGCCCTGCGGTAGCGGTTTGCTGTAGTAGAGAATGTGAAACAGGTTTATTACATTGCTCTCGGTCAGGGTCAATTTCTGGTCGCCACAGGTCAGGTCAAATGTTATTCCGGCCGTTTGAGTCATTCAATTCTCCTTTTAATTGTCCTTTCCCTTACTTCAGGTAGTCGACCAGCGAATTGGGCATCAGTCTTGCCCCGACCGCCATCGACGCCTGATAGGTGGTTTCCACGCTCTTCAGGTAAATAATGGCCTGCGAGGCGTCAACATCGCTGTTTAACGAGTCCTGCTGCTGAATAACCATATTGGTGTTATAGTTCATTTTTAGCGACATCCGGTAAGCATCGCCAATCGCCCCGATCTCAGCCAGGCAGTTTTTGGTTATTCCCATGGCCGCCTGGGTGATGTTGACGGCGTTGTTGCGCAGCCAGCTGTTTTCAGCCGTGGCCGGGTTTTTGAACTGCCCGGGGTTGTTGATCATCAGCTGGCTCAGCTTGTTCAGCAGATACAAAGTCTGCGGGGTTTTGCCATCCCCCTGCAGGCTGCTGTCCACGCTGACATTGTTGCCGTTCACGTTGATGGTGGTGAACTGCAGCGGTCCCATCACGTCGGTGCCGGAAACATTGACCGGATCGGCCGGATTCACCACCCCGCCCTGGACCGGCATATAGATCTTCCCTTGATCGCCGGCGTAAACGCCATTGCTGTCAAACGGCGGCAGCGAGTCGCGGGTGCCGGCGAACAGGAACCGGTCACCGACGTTGGTATTCATCGTGTTGATTATCTGCTGGGTCATCTTGGCAATATCGGTGCCAATGGCCTGGATGTCAGCGTCGTTATAAGTCCCGTTCAGTGCCTGGGTAACTTTTTCCTGAATGTGGATCAGCATGCTGTTGACCGTCTGAATGGCGTTGTCCGAGGCGTCCAGCCAGCCAATCCCGCTGTTGATGTTTTGATCGTTCATGTCGGTCTGGTTGAGCTGAACGGAAAAAGTCAGACTCCGGGCCACAATGGTCGGGGCATCCGACGGGCGCTGGGCAATCTTGCCAGTGCCAACCTGCTGCTGTAATTCCACCAGCCGGTTGTTGTTTTTGTTCAGATCAAACAGAAAATTGTTCTGGTAAATCTGGTTGGTCCCCCGCATTGGTAATTCCTCCCCCTTAAACCGCCTGCAACAGTGTGCCAATCAGCTCGTTGATAGTGGTAACCATCTTGGCCGACGCACCATAAGCCCGCTGAAACTTGATCAGGTTGGCCATTTCCTCGTCCATGTTCACCCCGGAAACCGAGTCCCGCCAGTTGGTGATCTGCAGCAGCACTTTCTGCTGGGTATCGCGCAGGTTGGTCTGGGTGTTCACCTGGTTGCCGATGTCGGAAATCACGGTGTTGTAGTAGTCATTAATGGTCGCCTTGCCGAGGGCAGCGATCGGGGTGTTATGAATCAGCACCCCCATGGCAAAAGCGTTGTTGCCGTTGGCCGATCCGGGCGGGAACAGCATGTTGTAGGTATCGCCGTTTTGATTACTGCCCGCCTTGGGAACCCGGACGGTGAAGGTAACGTACCGTTCAACGTCGCTGCCATTCTCCTCAATCCAGTAGTGCAGGGTGGTGTAAACCAGCTTCTGGGTCGAGTCGGCCGGATCATCCTTCAGCACCGTGGTCAGCTGGACCTTGCCGTCACCCGGTGCAGGGCTGGTGGGGATCACGCCGTAAGTGTGACCGCCAATTACTGCCTGGTTGTTCTTTAGGGAAATATTGGTCAAATTGCCGCTGACGTCAAACTGGGGCAGGATATTGAGATTAAGACTGTCCTTGGGCGGCCATAAGGGTTTGCCCTGGCCGTCGTAACCGGCGGTGCTGCCGATCAGCATTTTACCGCCCAGGGCGTTGGGATCACCGGCGTTGCCGGTAAAAGTGGTTGCGATATCGGCGGCGGCAACGGTGCGCAGTCCGTTCTGGGTGTCGCTGATCAGCGGGTTGACCTTCATTTTGCCAATCCAACCGCCGACGTTGTTTGTGACGTTAACCGCATAGGTTTTGTCCAGCTGGGCATTGCCGGTCGGATCAAACCCCGACGGATAGCTGCCGGTTTTCGATATCCTGATTTCACCGGCCAGCCCGTAGGATGCCCCATTAAGCCCCTGGGCTCTAACCCTGGACAAATCAAAGCTCCACTCACTGGCCGAAGTCATCCCCGGATCGTAGTCCACTGCCGCCGACCAGCTGTTACCTCCGTCGATCGAAACGTACATGGCCGGCGTTCCACCATTGTCCTTGAAACCGACCAGCAGGTTGGGAAACGACACCGCCGTATTCGGTATGTTTACCTGCATCATTGAGAAGCTGCCCGGCACTGACGAGCCGGCAACCCCCGACGGCACGGTCACCGCCGGCTGCCAGCGGTTGACGATTTGCGACGGCAGGTCGAAACTGTAGGTGTCATTGACGGCATTTTTATCGTTAACGTTAATTGATACTTCCAGACCGTTAGGCAGGATGAACAAATTGTTGCCATTGGCGTCCTGCAGGGTCTGGCTGCCGCCGGTCACCGGGGTGGCCGTTCCCTGGCTGAGAATATTGCCGTTCTTGTCCTTGACGGTGAACGCCACCGACTGCACTGCCCCGCCGGCGCCGACCGAGGCGATCTTCACTTCCACCGTCTGCAGGTTGGCAATATAGGCCGTGCGCGAATTTATGTTGATCTGCCCCCCGGCCAGGTTGCTCATCAGTACCGCTGAGTTCTCCAGATCGTAATTTACCCCGGGATTGCCGTAAAAGTTCACGTTCGTCGTCCCGTCGAGGGTGTAGCCCATACGGTGCTGCCGGTTGAAGTCCTGAAGCTGACTGCGGCAGATGCTGTCCACCCGGTCGAGGTAAGCGGTAATTCCATAGTCGGGATTGTCGCGCATGAACAGCAAACTGGCCACTTCGCCCGAGCTGACATTGACAGTGTTGCCGCTGTCGGTGGCAACGATTTTGTTGGTGATGATCCCGTAGTAGGTGGACAAGCGGGATGTGGCATCATCAACCGTCGCCAGCCTGACGCTGCCCTGAGCGGTAACCAGGGCTTGTCCGCTGCAATTTATCACGTATTTTCCGGTCTTGTCCTCAACCACCGACACGTTAACCAGGGCGGCCAGTTCGGTGACCAGTACATCGCGGCGGTCGCGCAGGTCGTTGGCCTGAATCCCGGTCAGTTCCTGGGCGCTGATCTGGGTGTTCAGATCGCTGATATCCTTGGTGAGGCGGTTTATAGCATCCACCTTGATGCCGATGGTGGTGTTGAGGTCGGTGACCATGCGCTGCATGTTCTGGAAGGTACTGTCAACGTAGTCGCACAACTGCCGGCCGGCCGCCCGCAGGGTCTGACGCTGGGCCGACTGCGAGGCGTCAGTAGCCAGCGACTGAATAGCGTTCCACACCTTGTTCAGAGTAGCCTGCAGGCCGTACTCAGACGGCTCATTGAACCAGTCCTCAATCCGCCGCCCGAATGTAACGGCAGTCTCGCTGAAAGCGTAGTTCGACCCCTGCTCCCAGAGCTGCTGCATTATGTAGCTTTCCCGGATGCCGACAATCGTCGACACGTCCACCCCGGTCCCGACCGCCAGCACTTGGCCGGCAGAATTGGGGGTGAAGGTGGGATTGGTGGCCCCTAGCGCCGCCACCTGCCGGGAATAGCCCGGGGTTGAAGCATTGGCGATATTGTGGCCTATGGTATCCAGGGCCAGTTGCGAGGCACTAAGTCCTTTGACCGCAGTATTCAGCCCCTGAAACGAAGATATTGCCATAGTTTCCCCCTTAGCCTCTGGCGTCCAGCACGCCCTGCTTTACCGGCTCGGTCATCCCCCGGCTGTTCTTGCTGCCGTAAACTTGACCGCCGCCTGTTGTGGCGGTGGTCAATACGTTAATGTTGAACTCGATCATCCGCAGAGCCTTGAACAATAAATTGGCGTTCTGACGATTGACCAGATCGAGCTGGTCCAGTACTTCCCTCAGCTGACGGGCTTTGACACAAATCTGCTCAGCCGTCCCCGGATCGTACAAAGCCGCCACCTGGGCAACGGTGGGCTCGGCTGCCGGCAGCTTGTTTTCGCTGCTGAACCGCCTCAGCCACATCACCCTCTCCCCGTCCAGCCTGCCGCCCTGCCAGACCAGTTTCTCCTCCTGTTTATTGGCGGCATCAACCGCCGGCAGGTCGGCCGCCACCAGGGCCTCGCGCTTGCTTTTGGCCGTGTCCAGCAATTTACTGTAAACGGCGACCAGTTTGTCGAGAATTTCTATGAATCCGCCCCCACTCATCAGACGATCGCCTTGCTCCAGTAAGCCACCAGCTTGTCGGCAATCTCGCGGGCAGACACCTCGTACTTGCCGGCGGCGATGTTTTCGGCAATGGTCCGCACTTTTTCGGTGCGGATTTCCTGGCTGTTGCGCAATGCCCGATCAACACTGTTCATTGCCTGTGCTTCGCTCGACAACGACACCTCGTCCTTACCCATCGTGTAACCGCCCTGCTTACCGCGCACTTTGCCGACCCTGGCCTGCTCGCCGTATATTGCCGCCACTCCGCTGATTTTCCCGGTCTGATTGATCATAGGACACCACCTCTTTGGCCGTAATGAAGGGACAATGCCTTTCCCTCATCCCCGTTGCCTTCGCTTATTATTATCGGTAGGCCGGACCAAAAATTAATAGCCGGGGAATATCCCGGCCGGGAATAAAAAAAGCCGCCGGCGGCTGCAGGCAGTGCCCGGGTCTGCGGGGAAGGGTCAGGACGGCGTAATCACGCCTGGTTGTCCGCCGGTTTTTGCCGGCGTCGCTGCCGCATGGCTTCGTATAAAAAAATCCCCGCCGCCACGCTTACGTTCAGGGACTGGACCCGGCCGCTGAGCGGCAGGCTGAGCAAGTAGTCGCACTGCCCGGCCAGCAGCCGGGAAATCCCCTGCTGCTCGTCACCCAGCACCAAAACCGTCGGTCCGCCGAGATCGGCCGCATCATAATCCTGTCCGCCGGCCACCACCGCGCCGGCCACCCAAAACCCCCGCCGCTTCAACTCTTTCACCGTCTGAACCAGATTAGCCACCCGGGCCACCGGCAGCACCGTCACCGCCCCGGCCGACGCCTTGGCCACCGCCGCCGACAGCGGGCAGGCCCGGCGGCTGGCAATAATCACCCCCAGCGCCCCCACCGCTTCAGCAGTACGGATGATCGCACCCAGGTTGCGGGGATCGCTGACTCCGTCCAGAACCAGAATCATCGGCAACCGATGGCTGTCGGCCACCCGCCCGGCGATGTCCTGCCAGGCGGTGTAGGCTACCGGCGGCAGGCACGCCACCACTCCCTGATGCACCCCGCCCTGACACATTACCGACAGCCGCTGTTCAGGGACGGCCTGAACGATAATCCGGCGCTGCCTCGCCAGACCGACAATTTCCCGCAACCTGCCCTGCCGGTAATCCCCGGCAACCAACAGTTTGTTGACCGGATGGTCACTTTTAAGCAGTTCAGCAACAGCATGACGGCCGTATATAAACTCCCCGGCCGCTTCTGCCGTGTGCCGGCCGCCTGCCCCTCCCTGCCCGGTAACAGCGTCCTGGCCGCTACCGCTGATTTCAGTTGCCGCCAAACGATTTCACCACCAATACTTCCCCGATCGAACTCATGTCCACCGCCGGACGCACCACCGCCAGCCTGGTCAGCCCGCCGATATCATCGCGAACGTCGATGACCTCGCCGACAGCGACATTACCTGGATAATTGCCGCTGTACCCGGATGTAACCACCCGGTCGCCGCGAATCACGTCGCTCTCCGTCGGGATATTGATCATCCTCAGCTGCCCGCTCCCCTGACCGACGACTACCGCATTAACCCTGACCCCTCCCCGCTGGACGGCGACACTCACCACACTGCCCTCGGCGGTAAGCAGCCTGACCCGGGAGCTAAACGGATAGACGGCATCGACCATGCCCACTGCCCCCCGGCCGGTGATCACGGCCATTCCTTCGCTTATCCCTGCCTGCTGCCCGACGCTGATCGTCAGATACCGATGCCAGTCGATCCAGGAACGGGCGATTATCCGGGCAGCCACGGTGTTCATGCCGCGACTCGTCCGCTGCAGCTGAAGCAAATCGCGCAAACGGCCGTTTTCCGCCATCAGGCTATCATAATCGTCCAGTTGTCGCCGCAGTTCCTCATTTTCCCGCTGCAGCGCCGCTATCTGCTGCTGGCTGTCCCTGATTCCGGCGATGAACCTGACTGGCCAGCCGGCTATTTCCGCCACGTAGCTGCCGGCCATCAGCACCGGATAGGCCGCGGCATTGGCCGCTTCGGCCAGCCATGCCGGTCGCCAGTCGCGGTGCAGGCCGTAGACCATGACTGCCAGCAGCACTGCCCCGGCCAGCCATCTGAACCCGGCCGATTTCCTGCCCATTTCCGTCCTTACACGATCTTACGGTGGGGGACTAGGACCTTCTTCAGGGTATCGAGGCTTTCCAGCACCTTGCCGGTGCCGTTGGCCACACAGTTCAGCGGCTCTTCGGCAATGTGGACCGGCATATGCGTCTCCCGGGTGATCAACCGGTTCAGCCCGGTCAGCAGGGCGCCGCCGCCGGTGAGGAAAATCCCACGGTCCATGATGTCGGCCGCCAGCTCCGGCGGGGTTTGCTCGAGCGCGTATTTGACTGCCTGGATGATCGCGGCAATCGGCTCGCTCATCGCCTCACGAACCTCATCGGACGACAATTCGATGCTCTTGGGCAGACCGCTGACCAGATCCCTGCCCCTGACCACCATCTTTTTGTTGCCGATCCCCTGAATGGCATTGCCGATTTCTATTTTCACCTCTTCGGCCGTGCGTTCGCCGATCAGCAGATTGTTGCTTTTCCGCACATACTGGACAATTGAGCTGTCCAGACCGTCACCGCCCACCCGGATCGAACGGCTGACCACAATGCCACCGAGGGAAATAACCGCCACCTCAGTTGTTCCACCGCCGATGTCCACCACCATGTTACCGGTCGGCTGTTCAATCGGCAGCCCGGCACCAATGGCCGCCGCCATCGGCTCCTCAATCAGAAACGCCTCGCGGGCCCCGGCCTGGAGGGTGGCATCAATTACCGCTCGTTTTTCCACTTCGGTCACCCCGGACGGCACCCCTACGATTACCCTCGGCTTTACGAACGACCGCGATGGCAGAACCTTGCGGATAAAATACTTGATCATTTCCTGGGTCACGTCAAAATCGGCAATCACTCCGTCCTTCAGCGGCCGGATGGCGATAATGCTGCCCGGTGTCCGGCCGATCATTTGCTTGGCTTCATCACCCACCGCCAAAACCTTGCGGCTTTCGGCCTCAATTGCCACCACTGACGGCTCGTTGAGCACTATGCCCCGGCCCTTGACGTTGACCAGCGTGTTGGCTGTACCCAGATCTATGCCCATATCACGGGAAAAAGAACTAAACAATGTCCTGACCTCCTTTACAGATTGCCCTCCCGGCCAAAGCTGTAATATTTATCGCCTCCGATAATCAGGTGGTCGAGCAACCTGATACCGATTACTTCGCCGGCCGACTTCAGCCTCCCGGTCAGCCGGCGGTCGTCTTCGCTGGGACTGACCTCGCCGCTGGGATGGTTGTGGGCCACAATCACCGCCGATGCACCAAAGCTGATTGCCGCCCGGAACACCTCGCGCGGGTGAAAAACCGCCTGGCTGACCGCCCCCTCGGCAATCCTTCTTACCGTCAGTAGCTGATTTTTGGCCGACAGCAGCGCCGCGTAAACCACCTCCCGCTGTTCAAGGGCCAGATAGGGGTGTAATACCGCGAAGGCATCGTCCGGGGAGGTGATCTTAGGGCGCAGGGTGCGGCCGGCCAGGGTGCGCCGGACCAGTTCGGTGGCGGCAGCGATAGTCACAACCTTGGCCATTCCCAGTCCCTTGACCGCCCGCAGCTCGGCCAGCGGCAGGCTGACCAATCCCGCTAGTCCCCCGCACTGGTCGAGAATGCGCCGGGCCATGGCCAGCACCGGTTCCCGGGGAAGACCGGTGCGCAACAGCACTGCCAGCAGTTCACTGTCGCTGAGACTGTCCAGTTCTCCTCGCCAGATCCGTTCCCGCGTCCAGTCCGGCCGGCCGGCTTTGCCCCGTTCAGCCACCGTTGTCACCAATCGCCGGCCTGCACCCGCACCGCTTCAACATAGCCAGGGTCAATGGCAGCGGCAGACCGATCACATTGCTGTAACAGCCGTCAACTGCCGCCACAAACGTCGCCGCCCTTCCCTGCAGGCCATAGCCCCCGGCCTTATCCAGCGACTCGCCGGTAGCCACATAGGCAGCCAGCTCATCATCGTCAAAATCGGTCATTTTTACCCGAGTGGCCTGCCAGTCGCTGGTCATTCCGGCCGGGGTCCTCACCGCCACCGCCGTGATCACCCGGTGCCAGCTCCCCCGCAGCCGGCGCAAATACTCGGCCGCCTGTCCGGAATCACGGGGTTTGCCCAGAACCCTGCCCCGGCAGACAACAATCGTATCGGCAGCCAGCACCGCGTCACCGGCCTGCAGCTCAGGCACAACCGCAGCCTTTGCCTTGCCCTCGGCGTGTGCCACCGCCAGCCCGGCCGGCGCCCGGTCCCCGCCGTCTTCCTCCCGGTAGCGACTTTCCACCACCCGGAAGTCAATCCCTGCCATGGCCAGCAGTTCCCGCCGTCGCGGCGACGATGATGCCAGGTAGATCATATCTTGCGCCAGATGGCAATGGCGGCGATTATTCCCAAAACACTCAGCAGGTTGGGGTAGATCGCCAGAGCGAAGGTTATTTTGCAGGCGTAAAGATCAACCACCACCGGTGTCATGTCCAGAACCGGCTTGCTGGCCAGCAGACCGGAATCCAGCCAGGCCAGGCTGGTTGCCCTTCCCAGCACGCTCCCCAGCAATCCACCGGCCACCAGACCAATCAGAACCAGCAACAGCAACATTCCCCAACTGCGCGTCTGTTTCACTGTTCCTCCCAGCCCAGAAAAATAAATCAATCCCCGCCCGGCGAAGATTGATTGACTTTCATCAAACCATTTTACACTATCGCCACCGGCAATGCAACCAACCGCAAAATCGCCGGAACCCGCCTGTCAATCAACAACCAGGTCGACGGCCAAGGCTTTATTCTTCGTCCCCGTCTGACAGCGGCGGCAATTCCAGCAGCCGGTTGCTCTCATCCGCCGGCAGCCCCTCCACCTTTTTCAGCTGTCGTTCAATGGCCCGGCTGCGCTGGGCGGCCTGCCCGATGGTGTTGCCGGTTTCCTGAATTTTTTTGCTGGTCTTGTCCAGCAGATTGCCGAATTTCACGAATTCGGTCTTGATCGCCCCCAGTATCCGCCAGACCTCGGCACTGCGCTGCTCAATTGCCAGAGTGCGGAACCCGATCCGCAGGCTGTTCAGCACGGCCATCAGGGTGGTCGGTCCGGCCACTACGACCCGGTGGTTATTGGCCAAATTTTCCGCCAGCCCGGGAATGCGCAGCCCCTCGGCGTACAGACCCTCGGTCGGCAGAAACATAATGGCAAAGTCGGTGGTGTGAGGCACAGCTACATATTTCCCGGCAATCCTTTTTGCCTCATCGACCAGTCGGCCGGCCAGCCGTTTGCGGCATGCCTCCACCGCCGCACCGTCACCCTGTTCATGTGCATTCAGCAGGTTTTGGTAGTCCTCGAGAGGAAACTTGGCGTCAATCGGCAGCCAGATCTGAGAAAGGCCGTTGTCCCGGCCAGGCAGCTTAACGGCAAATTCCACCCGTTCGCTGCTGCCGGGAATGGTGGCCACGTTTTTCTCATACTGACCGCTGGTCAATAGCTGTTCGATGATCGACTCCAGCTGAACCTCTCCCCATACCCCCCGGGTTTTAACATTGGTCAGCACCCGTTTCAGATCGCCCACCCCGGCGGCCAGCGACTGCATTTCCCCGAGCCCGCGGTGCACCATTTCCAGCCGTTCAGATACCAGCTGAAAACTCTCCCCCAGCCGTTTTTCCAGACTGGCGTGCAGTTTTTCGTCCACCGTCCGCCGCATCTCCTCCAGCTTGCGGCTGTTGTCTTCCTGTAAAGCCCGCAGCTGGCCGTTGACCACTTCGATTATTTTGGCCAGCTGTTCGGCATTTCTGGCCAGCTGGGTATCAATGGCGGCCCGGGTACTTGACAACTGTCCGTCCAGCCGCTGGCTCAGACCGTTCATCTGTCCGTCCAGCTGCTGGCGAGTCTGGGCTAGCTGCTCGGAAAAAGCTTTTAGCTGCCGATCGTTGGCCGCCAGCATCTGATCAAAGCTCCTGGCCAGCCCGTCGGCCATACCCTGCAGGCGGTTGCCCACCTCCTCGCGCAACATCCGGCCACTTTCAGCCATCTCCCTGCGGTTGACCAGCAGGGCCTGCTGGACGTCATCAGCCAGCCTGACCAGCTGGTCACTTGTTTTTTCCCGCAGCAGCCCGTCGGTTCTGACTTTTGCCCCAATCCGGAACAACTGCCAGATTATCACCAGCACTGCCGCTGCAATCAGTACACCCAGCCATTCTGCCATTCAGGTCAGCCCTCCCGTTTCACTCCATCAGACGTTGCCGCCCTGACCGGCAGCCTGATCACAAATTTGCTGCCTTCGCCGCTGCTCCCGGCCAGCCAGCAGTCGCCACCGTGAGCCCGGCAGAGCTGCCTGGCGATGGCCAGCCCCAGGCCGGTACCGCCGTCGTTGCGCGATCGTGCCCCGTCGGCACGAAAAAAGCAGTCAAAAATTCGCGACCGGTGGGCAGCCGGTATGCCGCCGCCGTTGTCGCTGATCGCGATTTCAAAGCAGTCCGGGTCTTGATCGGCCAGCCCCACCGTGAGCTCGACCGCCCCTATCCGCGGCCGGACGTGCCGCAGGGCATTGGCCAGGAGGTTGTGCACAACCTGCAGCAGGCGGCCGCTATCCACTTCTGCCACCACCGGATTGCGGACATTACAGTCGAGCCTGACCCGTTTTTCCTCGGCCAGGGGCCGAAAATCGGCCACCGCCCTCAAGACGATATCGGAAACCGGCACCGGACGGCGATCAAGGGATAGCTGCCGGTTTTCCGCCAGGGCGATGTCGCGGAGATCGGAAACCAGCCTGCTGAGCTGATGAACCTCATCTTTAAGCAACAGTAGGTTTTCGTCGCTACGCTCCACCACATTGTCCAGCATCCCCTCCACGTTGCCCTGAATGACAGTCAGCGGGGTCTTCAGCTCATGGGCAATATTGGCCAGCAACAGCCGCCGGTCAGCGTTATTTCGCTCAATTTTTTCCGCCATCTCATTGAATGTGGCCGTAAGCCTACCAACTTCATCACCACTGTCCACCGCCAGGGGAAACGCCGGCCGGCCAGCGGCCATTTCCCGGGCGGCAACCGCCAGCCGTTTCAGCGAACAGGTCAGCCGGCCGGTAAAAAACCAAGCGGCAGCCACTGCCAGTGCCACCAGCCCTCCGCCCATCGCGTACAGTCCATCGTGCACCGAACCGAGAAAATCGGCCTCACTTGCCCCGTAGCTCATTCCCGGCCGGCCACCGCCTCCTCCCATCATCACGCACCTGCCCATTGTCACAAGGTAACGGTCAAAGTGCGTCTGCATCTGATGGTTGGCCAGTTCGGTCAGCGCCACCACTGTCACCAGCAGCAGCAGAGCGGTCAGCCCAGCAAACTTGTAGCGCAGGCTGATGCTTTTAATTGTCAACATACTTGTAGCCTGCCCCGTATACCGTCGCAATATACTTCGGGTTCTTAAAGTCATCTCCCAGTTTGCGCCGGATATTTTTTATGTGGGCGTCAACTGCCCGTTCGAAGCCGTCAAAGGCATGGCCATAAACATTTTCGATAATCTGCAGGCGGGAAAAGACCCGCCCCGGATATTCGGCCAAAAGGCAGATAATCTTCATCTCAACATCGGTGAATTCAATGTCCCGGCCGGCTACCCCCACCAGATGCCGCCCCCGGTCAATGCGGAGGTCGCCGCGTTCAATCACCCGGATCACCGGTAAGGGCTGACGGCTGTAGCGGCGCAGCACAGTCCGGACCCTCGCCACCAGCTCACGGGGACTGAACGGTTTGCCGATGTAATCGTCGGCCCCAAGCGTCAGGCCCTCAATACGATCGCCCTCCTCATCGCGGGCGGTCAGCACAATCACCGGTAACTGAGGCTTTTTTTCCTTGACCGCGATCATAACTTCCAACCCGTCGACCTTCGGCATCATATAGTCGAGAATCAGCATTGCCCAGTCTTCGTTCATGGCTGCCGCCAGGGCTTCCTGCCCGTCGGCGGCGCATTTCACCACAAATCCGGAGCCTTCCAGATACTGCCGCACTATCCGGCATATATTCGCATCGTCGTCGGCCACCAGAATCCGCTCCATCGACCTTCTCCCCGTTCCCCGGCTGCCCGGCCTGATGTGTCTGCCCGGCTGTAATTATACCTTTTGCGGTGTACCCCGTTGAGTAAGCAGTCAAAACCGGCCTGTTCATTCCTGTGCTTTAAAACACCACCCTGTTTTGTTGTTTGGCTGGTGACTCAGAGGCCTTGCAACAGTGTTCCTCCGGTGCCAAATAGCCATGGATTCGTGAAGCCTCTGCCGGCTGCAAAAGATCTATATGTACCCGAACACCGCCGCCCTGGCCTCTTCCAATGTTCTATACCGGTGTCCATTCAGCCACTCACACTTCGTCTCTCCCCAGAAGAACTCCATAGGTATATTGACCCGGCAATCTCTTTTGCAGCTCATGCCGTTAATATCGCCATACCGCTCCAGCCGCCTTTGATACTCGTTTAAAAAGTATACTGCCTGCCGCGTTCAGAGTGGATCAGTGTGCCTGATGTTTTCCCCGCCCGCGCAAAGCGGTTTCCAGTGCTGTACGGACTAGTTCCCTGATTATCTGCTATCCCATAATTGTTTATACTGTGTTGTTTATGTCGTCCATCAAACGGGGGCAGGGTAAAGTCGAAAAACTGCTGTTTTTCGGAACGGGCACCAGTGCGGTAATTGTTATTGGCCTGCGAAAACTATTAATTACTCGTCACCCGTTTCGCAATTTGTCAAGGCCGTGCTGCCTGACATCCGTAACTATCGTGTCAACATCAGGACATAGCCCGCAGACCGGCACCATCGATTCGGCAACGCCAGCCGCAGCATTGGCGCCCGTCCATATGAACCTTGCCGCTCTGGCCAACGTTTATCCGATTCAAAAAACAACCGGCGTTAGCCACTGCATCTAATCAGCAGCGCATTCTCCAGGTATCCTTAACTTTTTGCATTTTCACCCTGCATACAGCTAAGCGGAAAGCCACACGCTTATCCAGACGGGCCACCACGTTTTACCCCACCAACTCCGTACATCCGCCGGTAGTATTCCTGGTATTCCCCTGATTTTATCTCCTGCCACCACTGCCGGTTGTCACAGTACCACTGCACCGTCTCGGCAATTCCCCGTTCAAAGGTGTAGCTGGGCTGCCACCCCAGGTCGGCGGCAATTTTACCGGCATCGATTGCATAGCGGCGATCATGCCCCGGGCGGTCCTTTACATAGGTTATGAGGCTCTCGCTTTTGCCGAGCAGGGAAAGTACGGTCCTTACGATCTCGATGTTGGTCCGCTCGTTGTTTCCGCCAATATTGTAAACCTCGCCCGGCCTGGCCTCCAGCATGACCTTGACCACCGCCACGCAATGATCGGCCACATGCAGCCAGTCGCGGACGTTGAGACCGTCGCCGTATACCGGCAGCGGTTTATTCTCAAGAGCGTTGGTGATCATCAGCGGAATCAGCTTTTCCGGGAACTGGTAGGGGCCATAGTTGTTGGAGCAGCGGGTTATGTTGACCGGCAGTCCAAATGTTTCACCATAGGCCCTGACCATCAGGTCGGCCCCGGCCTTGCTGGCCGAATACGGGCTGTTGGCAGCCAGCGGCGTGTCCTCCCGGAAATAGCCGGTCGGCCCCAGGCTGCCGTAAACCTCATCAGTCGAAACCTGAACAAACTTCTCAACCGAAAACTGCTGGGCCATGTCCAGCAACACCTGGGTCCCCACCACGTTGGTCCTGACGAAGATGTCAGGATTTTCGATGCTACGGTCAACGTGGGACTCAGCGGCAAAATTGACCACGTGGGTGGGCCGGAATTCGGCAAAAACATTTTCCATGGCCGCCCGGTCGGCAATATCGGCCCGGACGAAACGGTAACGGGGATGATTAGCAACGCCGGCCAGATTCTGCAGGTTGCCGGCGTAGGTGAGGAGGTCAATATTCGTCACCTTTGCCTTGTCAACAGTTTCCAGCAGATAGCGGACAAAATTGGCACCGATAAACCCGGCTCCGCCGGTTACCAGACAACGAATCATCATTTCAGCCTCCATTATGCATTGAACATCGCGCGTAACCAGTGGCTTAACGCAGCCGCGCGCTGCCTACCGGAGCAGCCGGCTCCCTGTGCTGTCTGCCGGCAACCAAAGTCATCCGACGGCCGTTCCCCCATATCCGGTGGCAATCTCGGCCTGAAGCCGTTGCCGTGACAGTTCAACCGCCTTACCGTCCAGTTCACAGCCCACAAATCGCCGTCCGCACCGCACAGCCGCCACTCCGGTGGTGGCACTGCCGGCAAACGGGTCGAATACCCAGTCCTGCTCGCGGCTCGAGGCCAGAATGATCCTCTCCAGCAGTTCGACCGGCTTCTGGGTTGGGTGTCTGCCAAATGCTTTTTCCTGAGGCCGGGGAGCGGCAATCCGCCAGACCGACTTCATCTGCTTTCCGCCGTTAATCTCTTTCATCAGCCGGTAGTTGAACAGGTGTTTTGTCTGTTTATTCCTGCCGGCCCAGATCAGCGTTTCAGCCGAGTGGGCGAAGTAGCGGCAGGACAGATTGGGCGGGGGGTTGGGCTTTTCCCAAACTATATCATTTAACAGCTTCATCCCCAGCTGCTGCATGGCAAATCCAACCGAATGGATGACGTGCTGAGTACCCGATACCCAAATCGTGCCGTCGGCGGTCAGCAACCGCTGACAGCGCGACAACCACTCCAGGTTGAATTGGTGGTTGAGCTCGGCACCCCTTGACCTGTCCCACCTCCCCTTGTCCACCCCTGTCTCTTATACACATCTCCGAGCCCACGAGACCA
>JAOAFP010000237.1 GCA_026416215.1 Negativicutes bacterium
GTTCGACATTATCTCCCGTACGATATCCTCGCCAATCCGGCTTATTGACGCCGCACTGCCACCCAGCAGACTTTTGCTCCGCACATCACAGAATGCACCAATTATCTGCTTGACCGCCCTGACCCTGGTTTCCTCGCTGAGCATCTCCGGAACGTCGACATCGCGCAGAAAAGGGCTTTCAACATACACAGCCGGAACCTTCATCTCCACCAGCCGCCTGACATAGTTGTCGGTCAGCCGGATTCCCCGTCCGAGCAATAATTTGCCGCTGGCACTGTAGATGTTCCGTGCCACCACCATATTCGATTTTATGCTTGCTACGCTAACTTTTTGCATGCTATAGCCATCCCTGCCCAGGCGTAGGCCTCATAACTAAACTAACCCTGATAAGAATAACAAAAACCATTGCATATTTCAACAAGCCCGATTTTTCGGGCCGGTCATTATGGCCATTCCTGGTTTGACAGCACAAACTTATTGGTTTATACTTGGGTGCCGGTGGCTGTGTTTGCGGGGCGTGGCTCAGTTTGGTAGAGCGCACGGTTCGGGACCGTGAGGCCGCAGGTTCAAATCCTGTCGCCCCGACCACTATTTCAAAAAAAGCCTGCGTGCACGCAGGCTTTTTTTATCGGCAGACCACCGCCGGAAAGGCACAGCCGGGCCTTACCCTCGACACTGATCGGCAGTTTGTTTTTTAAACGGACAAAGATGGAAGCATGGTGAAAGACATGGAAACAATCGTAATTGTCGCACTTATCTCGTTATTTGCTGTACTGGGTCGCTTTACGACGGTCAGGGCATCCGGCGATCTGCCGAAAATGCACGGCTGGCTTGACAGCGAAAGAGTAGTCACTATCTGGTTGGCTTCCCCGCTGAGTATCAGCCACGAAACACCCGGGGAGGGCTTCGTCCTGAGGGAATTTTCCGGAGAAGGCAGTGAGCGGACAATAGCAATTGACAGCCTTATCCCCGTGAATCTCAACTCTGACGAACAGACCCAATTGATCAGTATCGTCAGCGGCGAAAATCTGTCGGCAAGGAAAAATTACCGGCTGGACAGGAGCGGTTATGCATCAGCCTGGATCAACGTCCGCAACATTCTGAACAACAAAGCTTATTTCTACGGGGGAGAAGACCTGGGGTGTACATACAGTCGGGAGAAAAGCCGCTTCAAATTATGGGCTCCCACTGCCCTGACCGTTAACCTGGTGCTGTTTTCCAGCCCCAGCGATGATGAGAAATCGCGCAAGGTCAGCATGCTGTACAACCCTGATGGCGTGTGGGATACCGAAGTTATCGGCGACCTGTCGGGCTATGGTTACCTTTACGAGGTGTACCTGTGGAACAACGGCAGCCAAACGGTAAATCTTGTCCCCGACCCTTATTCGGTGGCCAGTGTGGCTAACAGCCGTATCAGTATGATCTGCGACTGGGAGGCAATTGACGCGGCAGTGGAAGGCTGGGCCACTGACCAGCCGGTACATCT
>JAOAFP010000238.1 GCA_026416215.1 Negativicutes bacterium
GCCGTATTTCATTCAGCATTTTACCACCCTGCACAGATGCCCTCCAGTTTATGGTTTTCACAGACGCCGCCAGCTGCGCGACAGTGTCATCACCGGCAACAGAATGCCGGCCATAAGGCCGGTTATGATCCCGCCCGCCTGCAGGATATAATGGAGGGTTTCGACCCAGAACCCGTAGGGCAGACTGCGAGTGGGGCCGGAGATAAAGGCGGTTATGTTGTCGATCCCGTTGATAATGAAATAGCCGGGAATCATCGGCAGCACGCAAACCATGGCCAGTATGGTGGCCGGCAGCCGATGTCGCCGGGCCACCGGCAGGGCAGCCACGGCGACCAATGCTGCCCCGGCAAAGGTTGACAGGCTGAGCGACAACCCGGCCAGCATGGCCGCCGTCCGGATCTCGCGGGCCAGCAGCCCGCCGAAAAAGAACCACAGCCACAGCCTGCGCGGCGCCCTCATCAGTATCGCCAAGGCCAGTGCCGCCAGGCCGGAGGCCAGCCCATAATTAATCAGAAGCACCGTCCCGCTAGGGGCCACCACGGCCATATCCTGAAATTCCCGCGGAAAAGCCAGCATCGGCACAACCAGCGATGTGACCAGCAGCGCTATCACCACCGCCGCATACGACCAGCGCCCCACTCCCACCGAATTGTAATTACAGAACAATTCCACCCCGCCGGTGATAATAGCCGCCCCCGGAACCAGCGGCAGCAGAGCTGCGACCATTCCCACCAGCGGGGTTCTGGTCGGCACAAAATCGATCACCAGTCCGACCAGCAGCGTACCGATAAAGGCTGCCAGCAACAGCGCCAGGTGGGTGAACACCCGGTGTGCGGCCAGAAAATGCCGCAGCCAGCCGATCACCAGGGCCGCCACCGTCACCGCCCCGGTTGCCCACCAGTCAGCATTGTTCAGCACAGCAAATCCGGCCGCCGCCACTGCAAAACAGGCCACCGTCACCGGCGTTGTCAGTGGTTTTTCCCCGGCGGCGATTTCCTCGAGCCTTCGCCGGATCTCCGTTACGGTCAAACCACTGCCGGGCAAACGGTCGATAATCTCCTCAATTTGGGACAGTGTTCCGATGTTAACCACTATCCCCTGTCGCCGCCGGCCGATTTTGGTCAGTACCTCCCCGTCCGCCTCGCGGGTTATGCCGATCGCCTCATAGGTGAGCATAACGTTAACCGCTTCATCGCCCAGGAAGTCCTTCAGGCGCAACAGGGTGTCGACAATACGGGGAGCAGAAGCCCCGTTCTGGAACATCAGCCGGCCGAGCAGCAGGTACAAACCGACCCGTGCCATTCCCTCAGCCTGCCCTCTCTCCGCCGGAGTGCCATCCATCACCACTGTCGCCCTTTCGCCCAAATTCCCGCAGGTGTCGTCCGGGAAATTAAAAACACCGGCCCAGATCCCCCTGAGCCGGTGTATTATCGCTGACTCAGCGAGTACACAGGTTTCAGTCACGTCGTCACGCCAGCAG
>JAOAFP010000239.1 GCA_026416215.1 Negativicutes bacterium
CTCGTGGAACGGTCAACTTTAACATCTGAAACCCATGCGTTTTCCTCCCCGTTTTCGGCGAAGACAATTCAACTCGTGGAGCGGTTAACTTCTTTAAATACTATCTGATACTGGCAGGAACATCGATTGGTTTGTTCTTGTGTCAACGGACTCCGACAATGCCGGGGCTTCTTATGCATACGGGCAAAACTGTCGCCGGGCAGGAATTTGCCCGAAAATGTGGAAGAATAAAGGACATAATGGTGATAGAATGGACAGACTGATTCGCCTCCAGAAAAAAATTGCTCCTGAGATTTCAGAGATAATGGAGGAGCGCTACAATATACTGAGGGTCATTCGCGAACGGGCGCCGATCGGCCGCCGGGCGCTGGCAACGGCGACCGGGGTCGGGGAGAGAGTGATGCGGGCCCAGCTTGACCTTCTCCGGGACGGGGAATTGGTTTCCTACAGCCAGAACGGGGCGGAGCTTACGCCGGCCGGAGAGGAGGTTTACAATGCCCTCGGTGAATACATCCGGTTATTCCGCGGCCTGTCGTTTTTGCAGGCTGAACTGGCGTCGCTGTTGGCTGTGGAGAGTCTGACCATCGTTCCCGGCGATGTGAGTACCGATCGTGTTGCCCTTCGCGATCTTGGCAAGGCGGCGGCCGAGGTCTTGCAAGCCAGTTTGTATGAGGATACAATATTAGCAGTTGGGGGCGGGATGTGTGTGGCCGCCATAGCCGGCGGCATAACCCGCAAATTCCCCGGGGCGACGGTGCTGGCTGCCCGGGGCAGCGTCAGCGGTTTTACTGATTTTCAGGCCAACTGGGTGGCTGTGAAGCTGGCCGAACGGCTGGGGGCGTCCTACAGGCTGCTGCCCGCCTATGACGGGCTGTCGGCAGCAGCCCTGCAGGGTCTGGCGGTTGACGGGCAGATTTCTGAATACGCTGAGGCTTTGGGTAAAGTTGGGCTTGTGGTTTTTACTGCCGATCTCTGTGAACCGGCCGGACGGGGTCTGCCGCGGTGCGGGACGGCACTGGGTCAGTACTTTACCCTGAATGGTGAATGGACGGGAGGGGAGAGCAGCCTGGGCCTGGATTATGAACGGGCGATGAAAGTGCCGATGCGGTTGCTGGTTGTCGGTGGATATGAACGGGCGGCGGCGACGGTGGCGGTCTGCCGTGGTATTAGGCCGCAGGCCCTGGTTATCGACGAGGGAGTGGCAAGGGGACTTGCCGAGATTATATAAGATTATATAAATTATGCGGCTAAGCGCCGGTTTACATAATTGAGGGGAATACGAAAAACACAGTCAACAGGAGGTTCTCAAATGGTAACGAAAATTGGGATTAACGGGTTTGGCCGGATTGGACGGATGGTGTTTCAGGCTATCTGCGATCAGGGACTGCTGGGCAAAGAGCTGGATGTAGTGGCGGTGGTAGACGTTGCTCCTGACGCCCATTACTTTGCTTATCAGATTAAGTACGATTCGGTTC
>JAOAFP010000240.1 GCA_026416215.1 Negativicutes bacterium
ACGAAGCACTGCCCAAAGGGCAGTGCGGGGCATGTGGCTATGCCGGCTGTCTGCAGTACGCCGAGGCGGTGGTCACCAACCCCGATGTGCCGCCCAACCTCTGCATACCTGGTGGCAAGGCGGTAGCCGGGGAAGTTGCGAGGCTGACCGGAAAACAGGCGGGACAGGTTGAGGCCAGAGTTGCCTGTGTTCATTGCGCTGGCAGTCCATCGGTAGCCAAAACCGCCTTCGAGTACAGTGGGGTTAGTGACTGCGTGGCAGCATCCCTTTTGCACGGTGGATTTAAAGTCTGCAAGTTTGGCTGCCTGGGCCTCGGCAACTGTGTGGCGGCCTGCCCATTTGATGCAATCTATATGGGCGAAGACGGACTCCCGATTGTTACGGAAAAATGCGTGGGATGCGGCAAATGCGAGTCAGCCTGCCCGAAGAAGGTTATTTCAATGATACCGGCTGATGCTCATGTCAGGGTGAACTGCAATTCCCGGGACCGGGGACCTATAGCCAGGCGGGCCTGCGACAAAGCCTGCATTGGTTGTGGTATTTGCGTTAAAGAATGTATTTTCCGGGCGATAACCCTGGAAAAAAATTTGGCGGTGGTTTCTTCGGTGGTTTGCGTTGAGGAGGAATGCAAATTTGCTGCCTGTCTGCTCAAATGCCCAACCAAGGCGATCCGCCCGGCTGTGCCCGGGGTTAGCCCTGGTCTGGAGCCGGCCGGGGAGGTTGAACGTCTCTGTCCGCAGTCCGGGGACAAGCCCGGGCTACCCAGGGCAACTGAATGACGATGACAGAATGTAGCGCGGGGAGAACAGGCAGTGGCTAAAACCAGGCTGACATCTGACAATACGGCGAATGACGAACAGATGACCGGGGTGGCGATAACCAACAGTTCGTTCCGGATAATGCACTGGAGCGAAGCTATGACTGCGCTTACCGGCTTCCGTGAGGATGAAAGCATTCATCGTGACTTCTGGAAGCTATTGCTAAGCGATGAAATGCGGCGGACGCCCGGCTTCCGCGATCTGCTCGCCAGTTTTCTGTTTGAGGGAGGACGGGGATTTTCCCGCCTGCTCAATATTATCGATAAACACGGGAGACAGCTGCCGCGTACTCTTCATCTCAACCACGTAATGCTGGATGGCAATGACTACTGGTTTATATCTATGCGGCCGGCCGACGGTGTACGGGATGGCAGCGGGGCGGGTGATTTATCCTGGAATCAGGAGTTGATTGACCACATTCCGGCCGGCGTGGTGTTGATCGACAGCGGCAACGGCCTGATAGCCTACGTCAACATCATGGCCTCGCGGCTGCTGGGCACCAGCCGGGAAGAGCTGGTTGGCAGCACGTTTCAGCGCTATTATTACCCGAAAAATGCCGATTTGCGCCTTAATGCTGTCTCTTATACACATCT
>JAOAFP010000241.1 GCA_026416215.1 Negativicutes bacterium
CCCGTTGCGCTGTAGATAATCACCCAAAAGTCTGACTTCTGACGGACAGCCGGAGAAACCATGGACCAGAAGCACCCCGGTTTCGCCTCCCCTGAGCAGAAACGGCTCCGCCCCCTTGTTGATCGCCATAAAATCACCTTGCCGTAAATATTTTGATGCAGGCCTCTTCTATCAGCGTTGTCCCTTCACTTCCTGCCGTTGGCCCAGCCCGGCCGAGGATCGGAACACCTCAACCCCGCCTGCATTTTCATCCTCAATCCGGTAAAAACTGTCGCAACCACAGCCGAATTCCGGCACCCAGTTCATAAAAACAGTTTTGGCTGTCACGCAGCGCCGCCCCGCTGGGCAGCCAGTCCATCCAGCCCCGCCGGCTGGAGGTTGTATAGGCAGTGGGAGCGGGTACTACGGTAAATCCCTGAGCGACAAAGCTCCTTACCGCCCGGGGCATATGCCAGGCATCGGTGACCAGAATGACCGTTGTCAGCTGCAGACCACTCAATATTTCCCAGCTATACCTTGCATTCT
This sequence comes from Negativicutes bacterium, assembly GCA_026416215.1. Classification (GTDB taxonomy): domain Bacteria; phylum Bacillota; class Negativicutes; order SKW292; family SKW292; genus SKW292. The sequence goes on from JAOAFP010000241.1 coordinate 526, forward strand.
GCCAGGTGTCGTCGCTCCGGTCCTCAATGATGAGCGGGTTGGTCAGTCGGAATTCATCCCTCAGCACCGCCGCCATGGCCTCCGCCACTGAACCGCCATCGTGATGCGGGTTGCCACCACTTACCACTACCGGCACCGTTGCGGGAACGCGCCTGGCCAGATATGCCCCGTAGCGCAGGCGGCGCAGAGTACTGTCGCCCACCGTATTCTCAGTTTCATACTCAGGCGGATTGTAATAGCTTCCACCGGCCAGCACCACCAGCGCAGTGTGTGACCAGTCGCCGGAGTAATTCTGCCAGTCAAACGTTCTGGTCTGACGTTCAATTTCACCGACCAGTCGGTAACTGACATAGGGCGTCCCCAGCAGGTAGATAGCGACAGCCACTCCTGCAACAATTGTGCAGGTCAATGTCTGTCGCCGCATCCGGTAAGCCGCCCAGATCAGGAGCGGCAGAAAACAAAATGGAGGGGTTATCGCCGCCAAAAATATCTGATGAACAATATACTGTCCGCTCATCTTTCCCAGTATCCTCCCGCAACGCACGGAAAGCCGGGCTGTTGCCCGAGCTCCAGCCGGTATACGTTGCGGCCGGCCGGCGCCGGCCGGCAACAGCGACGTGCATGGTATTAGTTTTTTTGCAGATCCGGATGTACCCCTACCCGGATCTGCGACAGCACCGAACAGATCCGGTCGCGGATCAGCAACCGGGCCCGCCGGTCACGGTCGGTAGCGTCCCGGTTTATAACCACCAGTTTGTCCCCGCGGTACAAATCGCCCAGGCGGGCAGCCGGGTAAACAACCAGCGAAGTCCCGCCGATTATCAGCATGTCAGCCTGACTGAGATACCGGGACGCCCGCCGCATCACCCCACTGTCCAGCGACTCGCCGTATAGC
>JAOAFP010000242.1 GCA_026416215.1 Negativicutes bacterium
GGTCCGCGATCTCTGCCGTTACGAGCTTACGCCGTTGCTGCAGAGACTGGAAAAGGGGATGGCCGGACGGTGACAATGACGTTCTCACTGTCCATCAGCCGGTCGGGGGACAGAACTTTACTGGTCCGGCGGGCGGACGGCCGTACGGTCCACATTCACAGCAGCTATGATCCTCAATGGGAGGCCGAACGCACCGTGGAACAGCTGCCTGCCGACGGCCGGCGGGGCTACATTGTCTGCGGCGCCGGACTGGGTTACCACATCCGCCGGCTGCTGGAGGTATGCCCGCCGCAGTCGCTGGTGTTTGTGATCGAGCCCACAGCCCGGGACTCCTTCCGTCCCCTGATCTGCCAGGTGTTTGCCGCTGACCGCTGGTGGCAGGACCGACGGCTGGTCTGGCTGGTAGGGCCGGGGCTGCGGGAGCTGGCCAGCATTATCAATAAACGGGCTCAGACAGACGGGATCAGGCAGCTGACCCTGCTTCAGTACTTCCCGGTGGTCTGCCTGTACCGGGAGTTTTACGACCGGTTCACTGCCAGCGTTTTTGCCAAGACCGAGGAACTGATGAACCTTGACTACGATTACCGGCGCAAGGCCCAGATCGAAACGTTCGTCAACGCCTGGGACAATTTGCCGGCTATAGCTGCGGCCCCGCCAATCGACGGCTGGCGGGGCAGGGCCGCGGGGAGACGGGCGGTGGTAGTCGGCGGCGGGCCGTCGCTGGATCTCGACATCGAACAGCTGGCTGCCAGTCGCGACCAGTTCCTGGTCATCGCCGCCGGCTCAGCAATTGGCGCCCTGCACCGGGCGGGCATTGCACCGGATTTTCTGGTGGTAGTGGACCCGTTTGCTGTTAATGTCGGTGAAGTAAGCCAATTTCTCAGCGACGAGGTTGTGCTGGTGGTTCCCTATACCGCCCCCCGCCGGTTGGTGGCCGGCCATGGCGGCATGACTCTGTTTTTCCGCACTCCCGAGACCAGTCCGGCCGCCAATGTTCTGGACTGCGTGGCCGACAACCTGCCACCGGCGGCCGAACTGATGGCCAGTGCCAGCGTGGTGGTGACCGCTGTCGACTGGGCACTGTTCCTGGGCTGTAGCGATATTGCCCTGCTGGGGGTGGACATGGCTTTTCCGGATGGGAAAAGTCACGCGACCGGGGTTATGGCAGCCGATTACCCGACGGCAGGTGGACAGGACGGCCGAGAAGCGATTACCGTTGAGGGCTGGCAGGGCGAAAAAATTCCCTCCAGCACGGTATTCAGGGAATTATTGCATTTCTTTGCCGAATGGTTTACAATTTTTTCAGTTAAAGTCGTGAATTGCAGCCGGCTGGGGGCCAAGATTGACGGGATCGACAATATCAGGTTTGAACAATGGCTGGCGGCGATCGGGGCAGGGGATCGGCTGCCCCGC
>JAOAFP010000243.1 GCA_026416215.1 Negativicutes bacterium
GGAGATGTGTATAAGAGACAGGCACAAACAACAGCAGCTTGAAAGGCAGGGAAATCATCGCCGGCGGCACCATCATCATCCCCATCGACATCAGGGTGCTGGCCACCACCATGTCGATTACAATAAACGGGATGTAGATCATAAACCCCATCTGGAATGCCGTCTTCAGTTCACTGATAATGAAGGCCGGAATCAGCACGCTGTTGGGAACTTCAGCCGGCGAGGCCGGCCGCTCGCTTTTGCTGATGTTGATAAACAGCGCGATGTCATTCTCCCGCGTCTGTTTGAACATAAATTCCCTGAGCGGCTCCATCGCGTTGACAAACGCCTGCTCCTGCCCCATTTTCCCGGCCAGAAACGGCTGCAGAGCGTTATCGTTGATCTGCGACAGATACGGCGACATAACGAAAAAGGTCAGAAACAGCGCCAGCCCCAGCAGCACCTGGGTAGGCGGGGCCTGCTGGGTGGCCAGGGCATTGCGGAGAAACCCCAGTACAATGACAATCCGGACGAACGATGTCATCATCACCAGAAAAGACGGGGCCAGTGACAGCACGGTCAGAACCAGCAAAATCTGAATTCCCACTGCCACATCCTGGGGGTTGGTGTTGTTGGCCACACCAATCGACACCGCCGGCAAAACGACGTTTGGCTGGGCCACCGGTGCAGCCGCCGCCGTTCCCAGCATCCCGGCCCAGATCAGCGTCGTCAAAGCCGGCAGCACCTTCATAGCCGCCCTGTCCTCAACCGCCATACCGTCTGGATATCCCCCGCAACGAACTTAACTGTCTGCCCAGCATGCCGCCGAATCCCTCGTCGACCCGCTGTTCGGCGTAGCGCTCCCGCATTTTTTCCACCTCGGCCGGGTCGGTAATTTCCACCAGCAGGCGGACGTTATGCTCACTAACCCCCAGGAACAGAATTCGCTCAAGGGCGTCGACCACCATCAGCGACCGATTGGGAGCTATGTGGATTACCGACAGAATCCGGTCCACTCCGGCATTGCCCCCCCCCAGACCGCGCCTGGCAAAAATCCGCGCTGCCAGCCAGGCCAGCACCAGCACCGCCACAAATACGAACAACAGCGACAGGATGTAAGCCAGCATCGAGACCCCACCGGCAACCGGCTCCTGGTATTGCAGATAGCCACCGGTCCCGGTTTCGGCCGCCCAGACCTCAGTCTGCCGGCCGGCAGCCAGAAGACCGGTCACCAGTAAAAACTGCCCGGTTTTCACGCCCCGACGACTTTCTTTACCGCCTCCAAAACCCGGTCGGGCTGGAACGGTTTGACAATAAAATCGTTGGCGCCGGACTGGATGGCCTCGATCACCATTGCCTGCTGCCCCATGGCACTGCACATCACTATCTTGGCTTCCGGGGCGATCTTCTTGATCTCTTTGACCGCACTTATCC
>JAOAFP010000244.1 GCA_026416215.1 Negativicutes bacterium
CCGGTAGGCTGAACGCCGGCAAGTGCCGGTCTGCCCGGGTGGTCAGCCCAGTGCAACCATCACTGCACCGATGGTAATCAGGGCAATTCCGGTTGCGCTGACGGCCGATAGCCTCTCGCCCAGCAGCAGGGCGGCGACGGCGGCGATGGCCACGCTCAGCTTGTCAGCGGCGGCAACTTTGGCCACCGGGCCGTGTTTGAGGGCAACAAAATAGCATAACCAGGACAGTCCGCCCGCCAGACCGCTGAAAATGATGAATGCCAGCGACTGGGGCCGGCAGACAAACCAGCCAAGATCCCGCCAGTGTCCGCCGCCGAGTGCGGCTGTCAGCAGGACGGCAGACATGATCAGCGAGCGGACGACGGCAGCGGCAGTGGCCGGAGCCGAATCCAGGCCGATTTTGCCGAAAACCGGGACCATGGCAGCGAACACGGCTGCCAGGAGGGCTGGCAACAACCAGAAATTTTCCGACATTTTTAATCCTCCGGAGAAGATTGGTGACGGTGCGGCAACGGACAGTAACGCCGCCGGCGGCGATCGGGGATGTTGAACGGGAACACGGTGGACTGACAACCGCGGCAACGGACAGCAATACCGGCCGCGCCGACCGGGGCGGCACGGGCAGGGCCATGGTCGGTCGCCGGGAAAATCAGCGGGGGTGCAAATATGAACAACGGTAACCAACAAACGGTCATAGCCGGCCTGCCCTGGCCGGTGTTCGCAGTGGTGGCGGTGCTGGTCCTGGTGGCCGCCTTTTACACCCTGGACGACCAGGGCGGCAAGATTCTCGCCCCGGCCAACATGATCGGGGCGTTTGCCGTGATGATAACACTGGGGGCAATATGCTGGCAAATCGGCGAGCGGCTGCCGGTTGTCAGCACATTTCTCGGCGGCGGGGCCATCGCCACGATATTCGGCATGGCTGCCCTGGTTCACTGGCAGCTGCTGCCCAGACCGGCGGTGGGACTGGTGCGGGATTTTATGTCCCAGGCCGGGTTTCTCGACTTTTATATCGCGGCCCTGATTACCGGCTCGATTCTGGGAATGAGCCGGGCACTGCTGCTGGCGGCTTTCGCCCGCTACATACCGGTTATTCTGCTCGGGATTGTTACAGCCCTGTCGGCTGTGGCAGCAGCCGGCTGGCTGCTGGGTTACGGCTGGCGGGAGGCGGTGCTGTTTGTCGGGGTGCCGATCATGGGTGGCGGCATGGGAGCCGGCGCGGTGCCGATGTCGAAGATTTACGCCGGGGCGACCGGCACGGAGCCCACCCAGATGTTGTCGATGATGATTCCGGCGGTGGCACTGGGCAATGCCCTGTCGATCGTCTGTCTCTTATACACATCT
>JAOAFP010000245.1 GCA_026416215.1 Negativicutes bacterium
ATCCTAGGCACCCAGGAGGTGCCGTTGTCACAAGTGTCGAGATACGGTATTGTCGAAGGGGTTTCGGTTAACGAAAAAGTCTACCGGGTGGAAGGACTGGTGGAAAAGCCGCCGGTAGATCAGGCCCCTTCACAGATGGCTGTATTGGGACGGTACATAATTGAACCGGAAATATTTGCCATACTGGTTGAGCAGGAGCCGGGGAGCGGCGGGGAGATCCAGCTGACCGACGGGCTCAATAAGTTGGCAAAATTAAAGCCGGTATACGCATATTGCTTTGACGGACGACGGTACGACGTCGGTGACAAGGAAGGATTTCTGGAGGCCACTGTTGAACTGGCACTAAAACGGCCTGATCTGCGCGATGAATTTCTTCGTTACCTGATGTGCAAGATCGGTCCGTTGCTGCAAAAAGGGATCTATAACCGGAAGGGTAAGGACAACCTGTAAACGTGAAGGAGGATTAACGTGAACGGGAAAATTGAACTTTTGTCGGGTTTTGTGTTTGATTATGCCAACATGGTGGGGGAGGGGCTGATTACCACCGACGACGTCGCTGCACTGCAGCCCCGGATTGAACAGGCGGCCAAGGCGATTGATGTCATGCGGCAAAGCGGCTACATCCGCGGGCACCTGTCTAAGGATGGCGAGCCGGAGAGGGTTTATTTCAGCCAGCTGCCGTATATTGCCGATGGCAACATAAATTCGCCAGCAATCGTGGAAAAACTCAGAGCATTTGGCGAAAGTCTGCGTCACAACTGCGACGCGGTAGTTTCCCTGGGAATAGGGGGTTCATACCTCGGCAACAAGGTTTTGTTTGACGTGCAGTGCGGCGAGTTCTGGAACGCCAAAACCGCTGAACAGCGTAATGGTTATCCCCGACTTTACTTCAGCGGCAACAATATCGATCCCCGGCGGACAAGCGAAATCATCGGCACTTTGCTGGCCGACGCTGCGAACCGGGAACAGCCGTACCGGGTTACGCTGATTTGCATTTCCAAATCAGGTGGTACCCTGGACACTATGTCGAACTTCATGGTAATTTACGGGGCACTGTCTCAGCGGCCCGATATCGAGCTTAAGGTGGTTGCGGTAACCGATCCGACTGAAGGTGATAGGGAAACCCTTTTGCATCGCCTGGCCAGACGTCATGGATGGCCGATGTTCAGCGTCCCCGACGGAGTGGGAGGAAGATTTTCGGTATTCTCTGAGGTTGGATTGATAACCGGTGCCTGCATCGGCTTTGACATTGAAGGGTTTTTGGCTGGGGCCCGCCATATGGACGAAGCCTGCATGACCGGCGAAGTATGGCAAAACCCGGCTCTGCTCAATGCGGTACTAAAATATCTGGCTGCTGAAAAACACGGGCGGGACATTGAGGTGTTCATGC
>JAOAFP010000246.1 GCA_026416215.1 Negativicutes bacterium
GGTCAACGCTGGCTACGAGGGCTGGGGTGGCCTTGGCCGCGCTGGCGTTCATTATGGCCGTATTGGCTGGTGTGCTGGCTGACAACAGTTGGCCGACCGTTCTGCTCAGGGCAGGAGCTTTGGCGGCTTTGTGCGGGGCGCTGGGGCGGCTGGCGGTTTTCTGGCTGCTGGGCTGGGGGCGTCCGGCACCGCCGGGCGGGGATGAACAGCTGTCGAAGCCTGACAGTGAATTGGGCGAGATTGCCGAGATCAATAAACAGGCCGGCGAGGCAGGGGGTAGTTTGGGACAGTAGCAGCTTCACCCCCGCTATCCGGCAGCCAGTTGATTAGAGAGGATAGAATTGGCAGCGATCAGAACCGGGCTCAGCGAACAGGAAATTAAGAAACTCTGGCAGGAGTTCACAGAAAAACATTCGGCTGCAGCCAAGGAGAAACTGGTGGAGATCTATCTGCCGTTGGTCAGGTGGGTAGTGGGACGGGTGGCGATCGGGCTGCCGCCCCACGTCGACCGGGATGACCTGCTGGGCTGTGCCTACGTCGGCCTGCTGGAAGCGATGAGCCGGTTTGACCACAACCGGGGGCTTAAGTTTGAAACTTACGCAGTGATCCGGATCCGCGGGGCGGTGATCGATGCCCTGCGGGCGCAGGACTGGTTGTCCCCGACCTTGCGGCAAAAGGCCCGCCAGTATGAGCAGACGCTGGCTGAGCTGGAAGGCAGACTGGGGCGGGCGGCTTCGGACAGCGAGGTGGCGGCGGTGATGGGAATTACCACCGAACAGCTCAGCCAGATGTTGATGCAGATTAACGGTTGTGCGGTGGTGCCGCTGGACGAGTACCTGCGACTGGAAAGCCGGCACGCGGCCGACAGTGATCCGCTGCGGGGGATTGCCGGTGAGGAAGCCAAGGCTTTTCTGGCGAAAATCATAGACAAACTGCCAGACAAGGAGCGACTGGTAGTGGCCCTTTATTATCACGAAGGGCTGACACTTAAGGAAATAAGCGTAATTATGAACTTGTCCGAGGCCCGTATTTCCCAGCTGCACACCAAAGCGATCTTCCGGCTGCGCGGGGCATTGTCGCGGCACAAGTACATGTTTGCCGATTGAGGTAGGTAATGGTGGCGGGAGAAGAACAGGCAACGGAAACGATGGTGACGCTGGCCCATTCACTGGCCCGTGCCTGCAATTGCGAGATTCCGGAAGACGTGCCGATAACCCCCCGGCTGGTTGAGCTGCTGAAGCAGGGACAATATAGCCCACTGCCGGTAGAAAAGCAAATTGTCATAATTTATGCCGGGACCCAAGGGTATGTTGATGAATATCCCGAATCATGTTTAGGGCGTTTTGAGTCTGAGCTTTACGATTTTATGG
>JAOAFP010000028.1 GCA_026416215.1 Negativicutes bacterium
AGATGTGTATAAGAGACAGGGTACATGTCCCGGATGGCCGGCAGCAGCTGTTCGGTGATCGGCCGGGCAGAACCAGCGGTAAGCTCAAGCCGGAAAATGGCCATGGTGCTGCGCTTTACCATCAGGTCGCTGATGTTCACTGAGTCAAGGCCGCCTTTGTAGAACCAGAAGTCGCGGCCGGCAACGGCGTCGGTCGGGGTCAGGTAGTCCGGCATGTCCAGGTTCTGGCCCAGAGGCAGGTCGTAGAGAACGGTGACGAAATCGCGGTCGGTGTCGGCAGCCACCGGGGCTGTCCAGCCGGCCAGCAGGGTCAGGCAGCCAAGGGCGACGAGGGCAATTGGTCTGATCATGGGGATTTTCTCCTTCAAAATAAAATTATTACCGGAACTCTGAAACTGCCGGCGATGTAGACCCGGGGTCATTACCGGCATTTGCAGGCTATGTCGGTGGGACCGGCCGGTTGCGGGTCCGGCGCTTTTTAATAGCCGAAAGCATCTTGTTGCCGGTTTCCCGGATCCGTCGGATCGGGCCGGCTTTGGTGCGAATCTTCGGTTTCATGTCCCGCTCGCTGCCGAAGTCACCGCGGCGGACGCTGGTGGTTCGCACCTTCTCGGGGCGAAAGAACGATTTGAGGGTGGATATAGTTTTCTGTGGGGAAGGGTTGGCACCCAGGCAAAAAATGTCGATAGCCACGTAGCCCAGCCGGGGGAAGGAATTGACTGTCAGGCGGTGATCCTGAAGGAAAATGACAGCCGTCAGGCTGTCGTTGCCGTCGTCGTGCACCAGTGGCTGGGAGCAAACACCTGCCAGCTGCCCCCCGGCCGCGATCACCAGCTGGGCAAGCTCGGCGCGGTTGTCCAGCCGGTCGCTCTGGCAACCGTAAAAGTCGATACAGAAGTGCCGTCCGATGTTGGCCAAGATAATCCCCCGCTTTTGCTTTATGAATAAGCCGGCCGGCCTGAATTTCGACAGCTTGCGGCCGAATGGCGGCGCCAAGTTCACGACACCACTCCAAGTCATTATTTTCATTTCGACGTCGTGACCGGGAAACCCTGCTGCCGGGATTTATCCCGGAAAAATTGCGGTTTTTTGCAAACAGCGTTGCCAAATTTTCCGTTTAGTGCTATCATTGTCGGCACAAGCTATGCATGGACAGTGCAAAGAGTGGGTTTTCGCCCACTCTTTGATTTTGCCGACGGGTGCGGGCAAACCACTGAAGCGGGGGAAAGGGATGAAGGCGAGTGAGATCGTGGCACTGGCTACGGAGATTGCCGGACAGAAGCTGGCCGGTTCGATGATCGAGCTGACTGACGTGGAATATGTCTGTGAAAACGGCCGGCGGTACCTGCGTCTGTATATCGACCAGCCGGGGGGAATTCATCTCGACGACTGCCAGCGGGTGAGCGAGATGGTGGGCGCAGCTCTCGATGAAATCAGGGAGCTCAGGCAAAGCTATTTCCTTGAAGTGTCGTCACCGGGGCTGGACCGAAAACTAAAAAAAGACAGTGACTTTGTCAGGTTTGCCGGCAGAAAGATCAATATCCGGCTGTACCGGGCGGTTGACGGGCGGAAAAACATCAGCGGAACCCTGGTCGGTCTCAGCGAGGACCGCCGGCAGGTGCTGCTGACCGACGACGGTGGTGCGGAGCTGAGGGTGGAACGAGACGATATAGGCCAGGTACGGCTGGCGGTGGAGTTTTAGGTTAGGCAGGAGGAAGCTACTGGTGATTAATGCGGAAATGATGAGAACGGCGCTGGACGATCTGGCCAGGGAAAAGGGGATTCGGCCTGAGGTGCTGCAGGAGGCGATCGAGGCGGCACTGGTATCGGCGTACAAGCGCAATTTTGGTGCCGGCCGCGATGTAAGGGCCGAGTTGACCGGCGACGGTTATCGGATCTATCATCAGCTGATGGTGGTGGAGGAGGTGAGCGATCCGCGCAGCGAAATATCGCTGGCTGATGCCAGAGCAATCGTTCCTGATGCTGAAGTTGGCCAGGTGGTGGAGACGGACGTAACCCCGCAGGATTTTGGTCGTATAGCTGCCCAGACCGCCAAGCAGGTGGTGGTCCAGCGGCTGCGCGAGGCCGAGCGCGGGCAGGTGTATGTTGAGTATTCCGGACGGGAGCACGATGTGGTCACCGGTCGTATTCACCGGATCGAAAATCGCCACGTTTACATAGACTTGGGCAAGGCTGAGGCTTTGCTGCCGCCCAGCGAGCAGGCCCCGGGCGAAAGTTACAGGATGGGTGACCGGATCAAGACCTATGTGGTCGAAGTCCGGCGCACCAGCCGTGGCCCCCAGATCATCGTTTCCCGGACCCATCCCGGTCTGATTAGGAGGCTGTTTGAGCTGGAGGTCCCGGAAATCGAAGAAGGAATTATCGAGATTAAAGCGGTGGCCCGTGAACCGGGCATGCGGGCCAAGGTGGCCGTCCACAGTGAGGATCCCGGCGTCGATCCGGTCGGAGCCTGCGTTGGGCCGCGGGGCATGAGGGTGCAGAACGTGGTCAGCGAAATCCGCGGTGAAAAGATCGACATTGTCCGCTACGACGAAAATCCGGCCGCTTTTATTGCCAACTCGCTCAGTCCGGCCAGGATTACCTCGGTTGATGCCTACCTCGATAACAGGAGCTCGCGGGTGGTGGTGCCGGACAATCAGCTGTCGCTGGCCATCGGCAGGGAAGGGCAGAATGCGCGGCTGGCCGCTAAGCTGACCGGCTGGAAAATTGACATCAGAAGCGAGAGCCAGGCGGCCGGGGAAGAGGAACTTTCGCCTGATGACGGCGACGAAAACAGCTGACGCCGGTGAACGCCGGCGGATGTGCGTGGCCTGTCGCCGGCTGCAGCCACTGGTCCGGCTGCTGAGGGTCAGACGACGGGAATCCGGCGGCTGGTCGGTGGCTGAGGATGGGTACTTGCCCGGGCGCAGCGCTTACGTTTGCCGGTCGGAAGAATGTATACGTCAGGCGATCAGGGGCAAAAGGCTGGCCAGGGGGCTGCGCTGCCAGCCAGGTGCTGAACAGCTGGCTGTCCTGCACCTGGCGTTACTGGAGGCAATGGCTGTAGGAGATGACGGATGAACGAACAAAGGGTACTGCAGTGGCTGGGACTGGCCCGGCGGGCCAACCGGCTGGCCTGGGGGGACAAGGCCTGTGAACTATCGCTGTTGTCCGGCCGGGCCGAACTGGTGGTTGTGGCGGCCGACGCCGGTCACAACATAAGGAAAAAATTCCACCGTTTGTGCGGCGAACACCGGGTAGCTGTGGTTGTTTTCGCCAGCCGGCAGGATATTGGCCGAGCACTGGGAAAAGAAACCGTGGCGGTTGCCGCGATTGAGGACCGGGGAATCGCCCGGGAAATTTTAACAGCTAATTAGCCATTTTTGGGGGTTTCTGATTTTATGGCGAAGTATCGGATATTTGACCTGGCGCGGGAAATGAACACCACCAGCAAGATACTGATCGATATCCTGGCGCGGAACGGGGTGGTTGTCCGCAACCATGCCGCCAGTATCGGTGACGAGGAAAAGCGGATTATAGACAGGGCCTTTGCCGCCAGAAGCGAAAAAAGCCGTCCCGTACGCAACGGCCGCAGCGAGGAGCGCCCGGCCAGACCGGTAAAGGGCAGCGGTGAGGGACGGCCGCAACGCAGCGGCAGCGGTGACCGGGCTGTCAGGGAGGCAAGACCGGCTGAAACCGTCCGGCGTGACCGCCCCAGTCATGCGGCCGGCGGCACCCGTGACCGCGATCGTCGTCGAGACACCAAGCCGCCGGCGGCACCACGCCTGTCGCTGCACGGACGGGTACAGGAGCCGGCTCCGGTTCCACGGGCGGAACAGCCGTTGGTGTCAGGACCGGCAATGGCCGAACTGCCGCCGGTAGCTCCGGCTGTGGCTTCCGATCAACCGGTGGCTGTCCCGCCTGAACAGTATGCCGGCGGTCCGACGGTGGTTACCGATCCGGGGTCGGTCGATATCCAGACTCCGCCACCAGGATCTGCTCCGCCGGCCGGTGATACGACGACGGTGACCGAACCGCCGGCGGCCGAAGAGCAGGTCATCATCAAGGACAAGACCCAGAAACCGGCCGACGCCGACGGGTCCGGCAGGCCGGGCCGCAAGGGACGGGAGAAGACTGACAAACGCGGTGCCGACAAAATTGAGCGCCGGGAAAAAGAACTGAAACTTCCACCCAGGGGCAGACAGACGGCTGCTAAGGCCAAGCAGCAGCCGGCCGCCAAAGGCAAGCCGGTGACGGCTAAGGGCCGGCCGCCGGCGGCAGCGGAAAAACCTGCTCCGCCCACCGTCCGGCCGAAGAAGGTCAAACTGCCGGAAAGCATTACTGTTAAGGATCTGTCGGTCAAATTCGGCCGGGAGGTTAATGAACTGATCAAAAAATTGATGATGCTGGGGGTAATGGCCGGGATTAATCAGGAGGTCGACTTTGACACGGCCAGCATTTTGGCTGCCGAGTTTGGCGTGACCGTTGAGGCCCTGCCGCCGGAGGCCGATTTGACCCGGATCGAAGAGATCATCGACGATCCGGCCGATCTGGTGATCCGTCCACCGGTGGTTACGGTCATGGGCCACGTAGACCACGGCAAAACTTCGTTGCTGGATGCCATTCGCAAAACCAAGGTCACCAGCACCGAGGCCGGCGGGATTACCCAGCACATCGGTGCCTACCAGGTTTCGAGCAAGGGCCGGAAGATCTGCTTCCTCGACACTCCTGGCCACGAAGCTTTCACTTCGATGCGGGCCCGCGGGGCCCAGGTCACTGACATAGCTATTTTGGTAGTGGCGGCTGATGACGGGGTAATGCCGCAGACGGTAGAGGCGATAAATCACGCCAAGGCAGCCAATGTGCCAATTATCGTCGCGATCAACAAAATAGACAAGGAAGGGGCTAATCCCGAGCGGATAAAGCAGCAGCTCACTGAGTACGGCCTGGTCGGTGAAGAATGGGGCGGCGATGTGATAATGGTGCCGGTGTCGGCCAAGGCCAAAACCGGCATTGATGAACTGCTGGAAATGATCCTGCTGGTGGCAGAGGTGCAGGAACTAAAGGCCAACCCCAACCGCCGGGCCATGGGCACGGTCATTGAGGCCCAGCTCGATAAGGGGCGGGGTCCGGTGGCCACCATCCTGGTTCAGAAGGGAACTCTGAACATCGGCGATACAGTAATTGCCGGCATGGCATACGGCAAGGTACGGGCGATGATCAACGACCGTGGTGAGAAGGTGAAAAAGGCCGAACCGTCCACCCCGGTCGAGGTGCTGGGCTTGTCGGATGTGCCGGCAGCCGGCGACACCGCGGTCGTGGTGGATGAGCGGACTGCCCGGATGGTGGCGGAGAAGCGCATCGCCCAGCGGCGGATGGACGAAATGAAACAGAAGCAGAAAATTTCCCTTGAGGATCTGTTCGATCAGATAAAAGCCGGGGAGATCAAGGACCTCAACATTGTGGTCAAGGCCGATGTCCAGGGTTCAATTGAGGCGTTGCGGCAGGCGCTGCAGAATCTTACCAACAAGGAAGTGCGGGTCAACATCGTCCACGCCGGGGTCGGGGCGATAAGCGAATCGGATATCATGCTGGCGGCTGCGGCCAACGCCCTGGTGATCGGGTTCAATGTCCGGCCGGACAACAACGCCCGCCGGGTGGCAGAAAGTGAATCGGTGGACGTCCGGCTGTACCGGGTCATCTACGAGGCGATCAACGACGTCGAGGCAGCCATGAGCGGCATGCTGGCCCCCGAATTCAAAGAAGTAGTAATCGGCCGGGTTGAGGTCCGGCAGACTTTCAATACCCCGAAAACGGTGGTGGCCGGTTGTTATGTCCTCGAGGGAAAAATCACCAATTCCTCGCAGATCCGGATTATCCGCGACAATATCGTGGTCCACGAGGGCAAAGTGGAGTCGCTGCGCCGGTTCAAGGATGATGTCCGGGAAGTGGCGGCCGGCTATGAATGCGGCGTTTCAATCGAAAAATACCGTGATATCAGAATAAACGACATTCTCGAGGTGTTCACAGTCGAAGAAGTAAAACGCGGCTGAACGTGAGGTGAGTCGGTGGGCAAAATCAGAGTCGAGAGAGTCCAGGAACTGATCAAACAGGAACTGAGCCAAATAATTGCCAAAGATTTGAAGGATCCCCGGATCGGGTTTGTCACCGTAACCGGGGTGAAAATGACCGGCGACCTGCAGACAGCCACTGTCTTCATCAGTCTGTTCGGCAGTGAGGAGGAAAAGGCGGCCAGCTGGCAGGGAATCAACGGCAGCCTGGGCCGGCTGCGCAGCGAAATTGGCCGTCGCATTCGCCTGCGCCACACCCCGGAAATCATTCTCCGGCAGGATACCAGCCTTGATTATAGCGAAAGAATCAGCAGGCTGCTGTCTCAGACCCGGCCGGAACAAACAAAAAAAGGGGGCGATGGTGGTGAGAGTTGACGGACGTCAGAGCCTGGAGCTTATAAATGCCGCACGGCAGGTCATTATTGCCGGCCACCGCCAGCCTGACGGGGACTGCTGGGGGTCGATGGCTGGCTTGTGCGGACTGCTCGTTCAGAAGGGCAAGCAGGTGCGGATGTTTATGGACGAGCCTCTGACCGATCAGTACCGGTTTCTGCCCTTTGCCGACCGGGCGGAGAAAACGCCGGAGCGGCCGGTGCAGGCTGATTTGCTGGTGCTGCTGGACATCGATCTGGCCAACCGCGAGCGGCTGTCGTATGACCCGGCCAAGGTGACTGCACCGGTGCTAAACATCGACCACCATCCCACCAACGGGGCGACGGCCGACTACGTATGGCTGGAACCGGAGCGGGCGGCTACCGCCTGCCTGATCGATGAGCTGATCCGGCTTGGACAGGGGAGGCTGACCGGTGAACTGGCAACCTGTCTCTACACTGGTCTGGCCTGCGACACCGGCTTTTTCCGGAACAGAAACACCAGTGCGGAAACCTTTGAACTGGCAGGCAGGCTGGCGGTGGCCGGGGCCGACGTCTGGGCGGTGTCGGAAAATCTGCAGCGGGTCAGCCAGCAATTCGTCAGGGTAATGTCCGAGGTCCTCCAGACAGTGGAGTACCATTGGCGGGGGCGGGTGGCACTGGCAGCGGTACGGGCCGATCAGATCGATATTGAAACGGTTGACACCTCGGAAATTGTCAGTTTTCTTCGTATCATCGACGGGGTGGAAACGGCGGTGCTGCTCAAGCAGAGCCGGACCGGCAGCATCCGGGTCAGCTTCCGCAGTGGCAGCCGGGACGTCGGAAAACTGGCCCAAAAACTGGGTGGCGGGGGTCACCGCTATGCCGCCGGCTGCACTTTTCCCGCCGGGGACATCGCAGCTGCCCGCCGGATGGTACTGGCGGGGCTGGCGCGCGAATACGGGGATCAGGAATATGACCGGATTATTGAATATAATAAAACCGCCAGGGATGACCAGTCAGGCGGTTTTGTCGAAGCTGAAGCCATTTTTGCCGCGCCGGACCAAGGTTGGGCACGGGGGAACGCTTGATCCCCAGGCCTGTGGTGTGCTGCCGGTATTTGTCGGTGAGGCCACCCGGTTTATAGCCTGTCAGACTGATGAGGACAAGGAGTACCGGGCGGAGATAATCTGGGGGGTGGCCACCGATACCGGCGACCGCACCGGCCGGGTGGTGGCCCGGACGGCAGCCGTGGTCGACCGGCGGCAGCTGATCGGGGTGCTGGCCGGGTGCGTCGGTGAAATGACTCAGGTTCCGCCGATGTATTCGGCGGTCCGGCAGGACGGGCAGCGGCTGTACCAGCTAGCCCGCCGGGGAGTTGAAGTGGAGCGCAGGCCGCGGACGGTTCAGATCAAGGCCCTGTCACTGCTCAGCCAGGATCGGGACCGGGCGGTGGTGGCGGTGACCTGTAGCCGGGGAACGTACATCCGCACCTTGTGCGAAGAAGTCGGACGCCGGCTGGGGGTGGCGGCGACGATGGGCTTTCTGGTCCGCACCCGCAGCGGGGTTTTCAGGCTGAACGAGGCAGTGCCGCTGCCGGACCTGATGGGAGATGTGGCCGGAAAGTGCCTGCCACTCGACCGGTTGTGGCCTGATTTACCATGTTTCATTCTCAGCGAGCGGCAGTACCAGCGGCTGAAAAGCGGGCACTGGTTCAGCTGGCGGCGGCCGGAACAACCGGCGGCGGGCGGCTGGTGCAGGGTATATCGTCCCGACCGGCAGTTTGCCGGACTGGCAGCAGTGGTGACCGACAGTGTGCCGGCGAAAATGGTGGCAGTAAGGATGATGTAGATCGGTGCTTATCTTTAACAACTGGCCCACCCTGGCCGGCCATTTTGCCAATCCGGTCGTGGCGCTGGGAACTTTCGACGGATTGCACATCGGACATCAGGCGGTGATCGGCGAGGCGGTCGGCCGGGCCCGGCAGTTGGGCGGGCAGACCGTGGTTTTCACCTTTGCCAACCATCCCCTGTCGGCTGTCAATCCAACCCAGTGCCCGCTGCGGGTGGTGGGCGACGGCGACAAAATGATTCTGCTCAGACGGCTGGCGGTGGATATTGTGCTTAACATTCCGTTCACTGCCGAAATGTATCAGATGGCGGCACCGGCTTTTTGCCGGGAGCTGCGGCAGTTGCTGGCCCCGGCGGCGGTGGTGGTAGGAGAAAACTTTACCTTTGGCCGCGGTGCTCGCGGCACGCCTTACACCCTGCTGGCCGAAGGGCTGCCGGTGGTGGTGAGGCCGTCGGTTACGGTTGATGGCAGGGTGGTGAGCAGCACCTTGATTCGCAGGATGATTGCCACCGGTCAGGTGGAACAGGCGGCAAGAATGCTGGGCCGGCCGCCGGTTTTACGCGGCCGGGTGCAGGCCGGCAACCGTATTGGCCGGACTCTTGGGTTCCCCACCGCTAACCTCGGCTGGCCGTTTGGCTGTGTAGTGCCGGAAGACGGAGTGTACGCGGCGCTGGCTGCGTTTGATCAGCGGCTGCGGCCGGCAGTGGTCAACATCGGCTGCAATCCAACCTTTGCCGGCAGCGGACGGCGGATTGAGGTCCACCTGCCCGGCTGGCAGGGCAACCTGTACGGGCGGGAACTGGCCGTCTGGTTCTGCCGGCGGCTGCGGCCGGAAATCAGGTTTGCCGATCGCCGGCAGCTGGCTGCCCAGATTAGCGAAGACTGCCGCCAGGCGATTCAGCTGCTGTCTGACGATTGCTGCCGGCAGTTTTGGCTGTGAACCGTCCGGCTTTTCCCGGGCGGGGGGAATGGCTGCGCCTGGGCGATCTGATTATTGCCGCCGGGCTGCTGGTGCTGCTCGGTGTAAGCTGGTGGCGGACCGGTTTCGGCCTGTGGTCGGTGACTGGCAGGCTGATTGAGGTGATGGACGGGTTCGGAACGGTAACTCGCTATTCCCTTGATCACCAGGCCGAGTACGAGTTTTACGGGCCGGACGGCCAGTACAACCGGGTGACCGTCGCCAGTGGCCGGGTGGCGATTACGGCGGCCAGCTGTCCCGATCAGATCTGCGTCCATACCCCGGCGGTGAGCCGGGCTGGCCAGTATCTGATCTGCCTGCCCAACCGGCTGCTGATCAGGGTGATCGGCGACGGAGAAGACTGGGACACGGTGCTGTGACGGTGGTCAGTCCCCGCCGGACGGTGGAACTGGGCCTGTGGCTGACCGTGGCCCTGATTCTGCAGGTAGTGGACGGCTGGCTTCCGCTGCCTCTGCCTGTGCCGGGAGTCAAACTGGGGCTTGCCAATATAGTTACCCAGTATTTGGTCTATCAGCACCGCTATCGGGCGGCGCTGATCATTGTGGTAGCCCGGGTGGTGACGGCCAGCCTGCTGGCCGGGTTCAGCGGCGGACCGGCGTTCGTTCTGGCAATGGGCGGGGGACTGGGTTGCTGGTTGATCAGTGTTGCAGTCCGGCGGGCCGGCCGGGACTGGCTGTCCCCGGTTGGCCTGTCGCTGGCGGCGGCCACTGCTCACATTGCTGCTCAGCTATGGTTGTTTGAGCAGCTGTTCGCCCGGGTGGACACCGGACCACTATGGCCGCTGTACCTTACGGCGGCATTTGTCACCGGCCTGGTGACCGGTACAGCCACGGCACTACTGATTAACGGGACATTTTTTCAGCGGAGAGTGTGAACATGCAGAAAAATTTGCGCGAATTGCTGCGTTTGCTGCCACAGGCGGCTGTGACCGGCGACCCCGGGGTCGAAATAACCGGCATCGAACAGGACTCGCGGAAAATAAGACCGGGAGGATTGTTCATCTGCCTTCCCGGGCACAATGTGGACGGCAAGCAGTTTGCCCAGGCTGCGGTGGCCAACGGAGCGGTGGCAGTGTTGGCCGATAGTCCGCTTGAGCTGGCGGCAACCGTGATAACCGTTAACGATGTCCGGGCGGCAATGTCGGCCATTGTCCCGGCTTTTTACGACTATCCGGGGAAAAAGCTGAAACTGCTGGGAGTGACCGGCACCAACGGCAAAACCACCACCACCTACCTGCTGCAGTCCATCCTGCAGCGGGCCGGGCGCCGCTGCGGGGTTATCGGCACGATTCAGGCGGTATGCGGCGATGAGATTCTGCCGTTGCGCAATACCACCCCGGACGTGCCGGAACTGCAGCAGCTGCTCTATTACATGCAGCAAAAGGGTATGGAATACGTGGCGATGGAGGTGTCGTCGCACGCCCTGGCGATCGGCCGGGTGGCCGGCTGCGACTTTCCGGTCGGCATATTCACCAATCTGACCCAGGATCATCTCGATTTTCACAAAACCCTGACCGAATACCGCTCGGCCAAGGCCAGGCTGTTTGCCGGCCTGACCGCGGCGGCCGGGCTGTCGCCCACCGCCGTGTTCAATGTTGATGACCCCAGCAGCGGCAAATTTTCCGTTCCGGCCGGTTGCCGCCGACTGACTTACGGTGTCCAGCGCGAGGCTGATTTCAAGGCCGATGATTTTGTCCTGCGACGGGACGGCATGACGTTCACGGTCGAAACCCCGTGGGGCAGGGAGAAAATTTCCACCGCTATCACCGGCAAATTCAATATTTACAACATCCTGGCCGCTGCCGCCACAGCCTACGGCCTGGGGATAGGCTGGTCGGTGGTGGCCAAGGCGGTGGCTGAGTTTACCGGCGTGGCCGGACGGTTCGAGTTGGTGCGGGCCGGACAGAAATTCCCGGTGATCGTCGATTATGCTCACACTCCCGACGGTTTGCAGAATGTGCTGCATACCGCCCGGGAGCTGGGGCGGGGAAAGCTGATCGTGGTGTTTGGCTGCGGCGGCGATCGCGATCGGGGCAAGCGGCCGCAGATGGGGGAGATAGCCGCCCGGATTGCCGATGTGGTGGTGATAACCTCCGACAACCCCCGCACCGAAGACCCCCTGGCCATTATTGCCGATGTGCTGTCAGGTGCGGACAGTGTGGAGGGGCGACGTTTTGAGAAAATTATTGAGCCTGATCGCCGTACAGCCATAAAAAAGGCCGTTCAGATTGCCGCCGCCGACGACGTGGTGGTTATCGCCGGCAAAGGGCATGAAACCTATCAGATTTTGGCCGACCGGACCATTGATTTCGATGATCGGCTGGTGGCCCAGCAGGTGATTGGCGAGGTGCTGGGTGATTGACTGGAGCGACGGCCAGCTGCGGGAGGCATTGGCCGGAAACCTGCTTTCCTGCCAGATCAGAGACGGTGAGGTCAGGGCCGGCGGGGTCAGCACAGATTCCCGGACGATTAGCGGTCGGCCGGTATTTGTCGCTCTGTCCGGCGAACGGTTTGACGGCCATAACTTTATCGCCGCGGCTGTGGAGCGTGGCTGCCCGGCAGTTATAGCCGAACGGGCCGGGGAGGTGCCGGCGGCCGGGGCCAATCTCTACCTGGTGGCCGACAGCCGACGGGCCCTGCAGCAGCTGGCCGCCTACCGCCGCCGCCACCTGCCCGGCCGGGTGGTGGCAATAACCGGTTCAAACGGCAAGACATCGACCAAGGATATAACGGCCGCTCTGCTGGCCACGGCCGGCAAAACCGTGAAATCGTCCGGTAACCACAACAACGAAATCGGCCTGCCCCTCACCTTGCTGTCGGCAGAGGCCGATGCCAGGTTCATCGTGGTGGAAATGGGCATGCGCGGCATCGGGCAAATCGCCCTTCTCGCCGAAATTGCCCGCCCTGACGTGGTGGTGGTCACCAACGTCGGCGAAAACCATCTGGGGCTGCTGGGCAGTATCGACAACATAGCCGCCGCCAAGGCCGAAATTGTGATAAATGCTCCCCGGGCCACCGTGGTGCTGAATGCCGATGATCAGAGGGTGGCAGGCATGCGGTGTCTGGCTTGCCCCGGTCAGCCGGTCCTGACCTTCGGGCAGACAAGCGGGGCAGATTTTCAGCTTGTCTCAGCCGGGTGGCAGAATGGCAGCTGGCAACTGACTGTCAGGTGGCAGGGGCGGAAGAGCCGACTCGCTCTGCCCCTGCTCGGCCGGCACAGCATTGCCAACTGGCAGGCGGCCGCCACTGCCGCACTGGCCCTGGGGCTGGACTGGCAGCAACTGGCCGAAGGGACGGCCGGCTGTCGGACCGCCGGCATGCGGCTGGAACAGCGGCGGCTGGCCAGCAGCCGTTACATTCTCGACTGTTATAACGCCAGTCCGGCGTCGATGCGGGCGGCGTTTGCCGCTGTCCGCGACCTGTCCGCCGGCCGGCGGGCGGCCGTACTGGGCGACATGCTGGAACTGGGGGAGGCGTCGCCCTGTCTGCACCGGGAGGTGGTGACCGAGGCGGCCGGCCTGTTTTCCCCCCTGATCGTGCTGGGTGAGCAGATGACCCGGGCACTGGCTGAGGCCGCGGTGCCGGGCTGGCGGGCGGCCGATCAGCAGTCAGCTGCCCGGATACTGGCATCCGGGCTGGATGACGGCAGCCTGGTACTGATTAAGGGATCGCGGGGGATGGCCATGGAGAAGGTGTGGCAATTCCGGTGCCGCCTGGCCGGCAGGGAGGAAAAATGCTGACCGCCGGTTATGCCGGACTGTGCGCGGCAATGCTGGCCGTAGCCCTGACCCCGGCAATCCTGCCGGTGCTGCGCCGGCTGAAATGCGGACAACAGGTAAGAAGCGACGGTCCGGCCACCCATCTCGGCAAGCAGGGCACCCCGACCATCGGCGGAATAATTTTTCTGCTGGCAGCCGGTCTGGCCACCCTGGCCTTTGCCGGCGGCGACCGGTGGCTGTGGCCGCTGGCAGTGCTAACCATCGGTCACGCCGGGCTGGGGTTTGCCGATGATTACATCAAGGTTGCTCGCCACCGCTCGCTGGGGTTGCGGGCCAAGCAGAAGCTGGTCGGGCAGACGATACTGGCATTGTGGTTTGCCTGGCAGATGGTGGCCACCGGCCAGAGCGACGGCCGGATCTGGCTGCCGCTGGCCGGCGTCAGCTGGGATATGGGCGGCTGGTACTACCCACTGGTGGCATTCATAATCGTCGGCACCAGCAATGCCGTCAACCTCACCGACGGAGTGGACGGCCTGGCCAGCAGCGTGTCGGCGGTGGTGACCCTAGCTTATGCGGTGATTGGTTACATCTTAAACCAACCGGCGGTAATGATAGCCAGTCTGGCGATGTGCGGGGGCTTGCTGGGCTTCCTGCCGGCCAATAGCTATCCGGCCAGGGTATTCATGGGCGATACCGGGTCGCTGGCTCTCGGGGCGTTTATCGCCGGACTGGCGGTGGTCAGCCATACCGAAATGCTGCTGCCGCTGATCGGGATTATCTATCTGGCCGAAGCCCTGTCGGTGATTATTCAGGTTGGCTACTTTCGCTACAGCGGTGGCCGTAGGGTGTTCCGGATGAGTCCGCTCCATCACCACTTTGAACTGGGGGGCTGGCGGGAGCGGCAAATTGTCGGCCGGTTTTCGGCAATCACCGCCGTAGCGGCAATTTTGGCGATAACGATGGTGCACTATGGATCACGATAAACCGGTTCTCATGATCGGCGGTGGCCGCAGTGGCTGGGCAGTGGCCAGGTTTTTTGCCGGACGCCGGGTGCCGGTGACCATTTACGATCAGAAGAAGCTCGACTGGCCGGACGACTGGCCGGCTGACTGTGACCGGCAGCTGGTCAGTCTGGTCAGCGGTGAGCAGCCGGAGCTGGACCTGTCCGGTTTCGGCCGGCTGGTGGTGTCGCCCGGGGTATCGGTCTACCACCAGCTGGTGGTGGCGGCCGCCGCCCGGGGGATACCGGTAATCAGCGAACTGGAACTGGCATGGACGTTCTCTCCGGCCGACTGCGTGGCTGTGACCGGTACCAACGGCAAGACCACCGTAACCACGATGATCGGACGGATACTCAGCCAGGCCGGACGCAGGGTGGTGGTGGGCGGAAATATCGGCACCCCGCTGATCAGCCTGGTAGACCGGATAGACCGGCAGACAGTGGTGGTGGCGGAAGTTTCCAGCTTTCAGCTCGAGGCTGCCCGGACATTTGCCCCCAAGGTGGCGGTGGTGCTCAACCTCACCCCCGACCACCTCGACCGTCACCGTACTTTCGACCAGTACCGGCAGTGCAAGGAAAAGATATTCAGCCAACAACGCCCGGAGAACCGGCTGGTGCTGAATGCCGACGACCCGGTAGTCGCCGGCATGCGGCAACGGGCCCCCGGGCAGGTGTGGTGGTTCAGCCTTGGCGGCAGCTGCCGGCCGGGAACCTGGCTGGACAGGGGAAAGCTGTGGCTGGACGATGGTCAAGGCTGTCAGCTGATTATGGAACGACGGCAGTTGCCGCTACCGGGGGACCACAATGTGGCTAATGCCCTGGCTGCGGCGGCCGCCGCAGCCGCCTGCCAGGTTGAGACTGCGGCAATTGCCGGCGCCCTGACCGGTTTTACCGGGGTAGAGCACCGGATCGAAAAGTGTGGTCAGCTGAACGGCAAGGACTGTTATAACGACTCCAAGGCCACCAACCCCGAATCAGCCATTGTGGCTCTCCAGGCGTTTGACCAGCCGCTGATCTGGCTGGCCGGCGGCAAGGACAAGCTTACCGATCTCAGTGAACTGATGAACCTGGCCGCC
>JAOAFP010000247.1 GCA_026416215.1 Negativicutes bacterium
TAAGCTGGCACGACGTGGAAACTAGTTTTTGGGAAGCGGTGCTTTCCCGTGGTGACCGGCGTCTTTCCCGGTTGATCAGGAGGGCATGGGAAAAGGGGGCAGGATTTGATGGCTGGGCGGAATGGTTCCGGCCGGGTATCTGGCAGGAGGCCGGCCAGGAGTGCGGCATTGATCCGGAGTCAATAGTTTACCGGCAGTGGCCGGAAGAGGAGTGTCTGCCCTGGCAGGTTATGGACAGCGGTGTGAGCAGCCGGTTTTTCCGTCGTGAGCGTGAACTGGCAGCCCGGGCGGAGACCACACCCGACTGCCGCACCGGAATTTGTTCGGCCTGCGGGTTGGCCTGCAAACAAGGCGATGAAAATATGGTTACTATTGTCTAAAGAATATCCGGTGCGCTGGATCGCTCACCTGGACTATATGAAAGCCGTTGAAAGGGCACTGCGGCGGGCCGGGGTGCCGTTTGTCTTCAGCCAGGGGCATCATCCACACCCCAGAATTACTGCCGGCACTGCCCTGGGGGTTGGGGTAATGAGCAGTGGTGAATGGTACGGGGTAGCAGTAAGCGACCGGGTCACGCCGGATAAGGTGGCCGTTCTAGCTAAGGCAATAGCCGCCGCCCTGCCGGATGGAATTTCGCTTAAGGCTGCGGAACTGGCCGGTGATGGCCAACCAGCCGTCGAGCGTACAAGCCGGCCGCTGATACTGGAGATCGCGTTCGAAGCCGTCCAGGCCAGGACCGTCGGCGAGATCGAGGACAAACTGCGAAACTTCTGCGATGCCGGCGAGATAATCTACACCCGGCGACGGCCTAAGGGCGACCGGACTCTTGATCTGAAAAAATTTATTTCCGGTTTTTCCTGGTCGGTTGGGGACCGGAACCCGGCCGGCAGTTGCGGCGGGTGGTACAGCTGGCCGGTGACGATCTGTGCGGTTATGGCCGATAGTGGTATCAGTGGGGCGTTGCGGCCGTGGGAACTGGTGGAAACCCTCAAAAATGAGTTTTTCGTCCGCTGGACGGGTGACGTCAGAATAACCAGGCATTACCGGAACTAATTTGGTCGGCTGGACAGGGCGCGTAATGATGATTGGCGTAATTTCCGGTTTTTTTTCTGGACTTTGGGGCAGGATGGGCGGACAGCCGGGCAGCCGTGGCTCAGTGGTGGTGGCAGCGGTGGCGGTGGTGGCCGTCATTGGCGGTCTGGCTATGGTAGCGTCCCATTATGTTACCGGTGAAAAGCAATCTGCTGAGAATTACGCTCGCGGATTGCAGGCGGAATATTATGCCGAGGCTGGTCTGCTGTTTGCCTGGGAAAGGCTGGCTGCCGACCCCTACTGGCCAGGCAGTTCGCTCAGTCCTGGGG
>JAOAFP010000248.1 GCA_026416215.1 Negativicutes bacterium
GAACCCCGATCAAATCGGCCTCCTTGAATTTTGCCCCCCCCCGTTCGTCACTTTCGTCGATCCCTGTTTCTGCCCCGCGCCGGCGAAGCTGGTCGTAAACTTGCCCGGCCATATCCCTCTGCTGTCCGTCATTGATATTAACCGGAGTCACATATGCGTGAAACGGGGCAATGGCCAGCGGCCAGACAATCCCGTCGGCGTCGTTGTGTTGCTCAACTACCGCCTGCAGGGTCCGCGATACGCCAATGCCATAGCAGCCCATAACCATCGGCCTCTCCACTCCCTGCTCGTCCAGGTATACGGCTTTCAAAGCAGCAGAATATTTGTCCCCCAGCTGGAAAACCTGACCGACTTCCACCCCTCGAGCCGCCTGCAGCACACCCCGGCAGTTCGGGCACTGGTCCCCTTCCCGGACCAGTCTGAGGTCGGCGATCTTCAGTCCGGTAAGATCCCGGCCGGGAACAACGTTAATCAGGTGGTAATCACGTTGATTGGCTCCACATACGGCTGTGGGCATGTTCATGACCGAATGGTCAGCCACCGCCCGCACTCCTTCAGCCAGGCCAATCGGGCCCAGGTATCCACAGGCCTCACCCACCCAGATGGCAAAGTCGTCGGGGTCGGCAAGCCGCAATTCCAGACACCCCAGGATATTTTTCAGCTTGGTCTCATTGATCTCCAAATCGCCGCGGATGAATCCAACCACCGGCTGTTGATCGGCAAAATACGCCACTGCTTTTATAACCGACTGCCGGTCCACAGACAGAAAATTACACACCTGTTCAATGGTTTTTTGTTCCTTGGTTTCGATCTTTTCCCAGTTTCCAGCCGTCTTAACCGTCGGTTGGCCGGGCTCAATCTCATTCGCTGCTGCCCGGGCCTTTTCAACGTTGGCGGCGTAGCTGCACTGCCGGCAAAAGACTATTTCCGCCTCGCCGGCGTCAGTAATGGCCATGAACTCGTGGCTGCCGCTGCCACCAATCGCCCCGCTGTCAGCTTCGACTGCCCGGAAAACCAGCCCGCAGCGGCTAAAAATCCGCTCATAAGTCCGGAACATCAACGAATAACTGATTTGCAACCCTGCCAGATCGCGGTCGAATGAGTAGGCATCCTTCATAATAAATTCCCGTCCCCGCATCAGGCCGAACCGCGGCCGCCGCTCGTCGCGGTATTTATTCTGAATCTGGTAAAGATTGATCGGCAGTTGTCGATAGGAACGGATGTCATTTTTGACGATGGTGGTAATCATCTCCTCGTGGGTAGGAGCCAGACAAAAGTCCCGGCCGTGACGGTCCTTTAGACGGAACATTTCGTCGCCGTAAACGTACCACCGGCCACTGTGCAGCCATAATTCGGCT
>JAOAFP010000249.1 GCA_026416215.1 Negativicutes bacterium
GATTGGTGATTTTTCCCTGCTGCGAAGCGAAAAAGTTGGGGCGGTGATCGGCAGCGAGTTGACCAGGCAGGCGGTTATTGCTGTGCTGGTGGCGGCTGTGTTGATGATTGTTTACATCAATTTCCGCTTTGAGTTCAAATTTGCCATATCGGCAATCATCGCCCTGTTTCACGACGTGTTGCTGGTAATGGGAGTTTTTTCCCTTCTGAGGATAGAGGTTGACTCATCCTTTGTAGCCGCCGTCCTGACCATTCTGGGCTATTCAATCAATGACACCATCGTCATTTTTGACCGTATAAGGGAAAACCTCAAAACTCACCGCCGGGATGAGAGCTTTGCCGACATGGTCAACCGCTCGATCTGGCAGGTAATGACCCGTTCGATTTACACCGTTCTGACGGTGGTTATGGCAACGGCTGCGCTGCTGTTTTTCGGCGGGGCAACCACCAGGAACTTCGCCCTGGCATTGCTGATTGGGTTCATCAGCGGTTGCTACTCGTCAATTTTCAACGCCAGCCCGATCTGGGTTACCTGGAAGGAGTGGGCTGAGAAAAAGCGCATTGCTGCCAAGACTCGCGGCAGCTGAGCAACTTTTGCCGTTTGCCCGGCCGGCGGCTGGGATCGGTATTGTGCATATCCATGTGTGACGACAGCGCCCGGGATCCGGGCGCTTGCTTTATCTGGGCAGGGAAAAGGCGATCGGGAGAGAACTAACCAAAAGTATGATTTACTGCAGGAATAGCTGGCAGTTGTCTAACCCCGATCCGGGGAAAACCGATCTGATTGTGCGGCAGTACGGGTTGTCACCGGCGATTGCCGGTGTGCTGGTGAACCGGCGGCTTGATATCAATGAAATAGCTGACTTCCTCTATGCTGACCGGCAGTCATTGCCATCTGCTGATGGTCTGGCCGGGGTGCCGGAGGCGGTGGCACGTATTGCCAGGGCCCGGACGGCTGGAGAAAAGGTTTGCATTTACGGCGATTACGATGTTGACGGTATAACTGCAGCTGCCCTGTTATACAACGGATTGCGACAGCTCGGTCTTGATGTCGTTTACTACATACCGGAACGAAAAAGCGAGGGCTACGGCCTGAATTCGGCGGCACTGGAAAAACTGGCCGCCGAGAACGGGGTTCGGCTGGTGATCACTGTTGACTGCGGGATAAACGCGGTGGCCGAGGTTGCTGCGGCACCAGCCGGTCTTGATATAATAATCACCGATCATCACCAGCCGGGAACCGTGCTGCCCGGGGCTGTGGCCGTGATCAATCCCAAGCGGCCGGACTGCCGGTACCCGTTCAAATGGCTGGCCGGGGTCGGGG
>JAOAFP010000250.1 GCA_026416215.1 Negativicutes bacterium
ATGTGTATAAGAGACAGGCCAGCAACACCAAAGAAAAGGCTTTCACCTTCCTCAATGAAACTAATCTTGTAAACATCGTATTATCCTCCTTGTGCCTCCGAGGTTAGCTGTCGGGTTAGGGCTGAAGAGTTGCCCCGCGCAGTGCGCATTCACCCCAAGACCTGAAGCCGGTGCCAAAACTCAGGTCTGTAAACCCTTGCGGGTCCTGGTTCCCCCGGTCCCGGACTGGATTAGGCATGCTCCGTCCGTAACCTGGGGTATTATATTAAAAAAGTTGGCAGATGTAAATACCACCAGGTCCTAAAATTTCCGGCTCCACAGTCAGGCCGGCTACACCTGGCTAAAATATGGTTTTATCTGCAATTTCCCGGGATATTGCCCGCATAAACCCGTCGAGGGGCTGACTGCCGATGTCGCCGCTGCCCCGACGGCGAACAGCCACGCTGCCACTTTCCTTCTCTCTGTCACCGACAACCAGCAGATAGGGAATTTTTTTCAGTTGCCCGTCGCGAATTTTGTAGCCGATCTTTTCATTGCGGTCGTCCATTTCGCTGCGGACGCCGGCAGCCCGAAGCCGGCCGTTGACCTCACGGGCATAATCAAGAGTACGGTCGGTGACCGGCAGCAGTCTCACCTGACACGGGGCCAGCCATAACGGCATCGCTCCGGCGTATTTTTCAATCAGCATCGCCAGTGTCCGTTCGTAACACCCGACCGAAGTGCGGTGAATTACGTAAGGACGGCGTTTCTCGCCGTCAGCGTCGATATATGACATATCAAACCGCTCGGGCAGGGCAAAGTCGATCTGGACTGTTATAAGCGTATCTTCCTTGCCGTGTACGTTCTTAAACTGGATGTCCAGCTTTGGCCCGTAGAAAGCCGCCTCGCCAACCGCTTCCCGGTAGCTGATTGCCAGTTCGTCAAGGATCTGCCGCATCTGACTTTCGGCGTCCGCCCAGGCAGCCGGGTTGTCAATGTACTTTTTTTCCCGCTCGGTTTCGTCCCAGCGGGAAAACCGGTAACTTATGTCGCCAGCGAACCCAAGCACGTTCATTACGTGGTTAATCAGATCGATTACCGCTCTGAATTCACTGGCCAGCTGGCTGGGAGTGCAGATAATGTGTCCTTCGGAGATGGTGAATTGCCTGACCCGGATCAAACCGTGCATTTCACCGGAGTCCTCATTACGGAACAGGGTGGATGTCTCGGCGTAGCGCAACGGCAAATCCCGGTAACTGCGCACCGCCGATTTGTAGATCATAAACTGGAACGGGCAGGTCATTGGGCGGAGAGCCAGCGTTTCCCCCCCGTCACCGTCA
>JAOAFP010000251.1 GCA_026416215.1 Negativicutes bacterium
ATCTCGAACTGATCAGGGCCGGTGTACTTCAGTACAAAACATTTTTTGACTAAGGGCCGTGCTTCCGGGCCGAAAGATGGGTAAAGGGCAAAAACCTGGCGATTTTGGGGAGTTTTGCCAGGCCGCCCCGGTCCGGCGGCCGGACCGGGGGTTGGAGATAGGCTGACACAAGGTTATAATATAATGCCGTTGACGGCCCCGCAGCCTGACTGCCGGGTGCCATACTGTGTGCGAAAAAGGGGTGTTGCTGATGATTCGTGAGGACCTGACGTATGTGATTGACCCACGGGGGAAAACGGCCGGCGAACTGGCAGAGATGATCGGCGGATGCCAGGAGATAAAATTTGTCTCGCTGGTCGGGATCGACCTGGCTGGCAACGATACCGACGAACGGATTCCGGTGGGGCTGTTTTTGCGCGATATGGAGGACTTTTTCAGCGGAAGGGCGGTGCAGACCGACGGTTCGTCGGTGGTGCTCACCGGTATTGCCACGCTGAACAATGCCAAGGTCGACATGATTGCCGACCGGGATGTGTACTGGTTTGTCGACTACAACGCCGATCTTGGCGATCAGGCCAGCGGGAAACCGGTGGGAACCCTGAGGGTCCCGGCCTTCCTGCGCCACGACGGCCGGCGGGTGGATTCGCGATCCATCCTGAAGAACAGCCTTGATTACGTGCGGCAGGAGATAATCGCCCTGCTGGCCGGCCGGTCGGCGGTGGCCGGGCTGGCCGGGCTGCCGTTCGAGGAAATTGCTGATATCGAGTTTTCGGTGGGCACCGAACTGGAATTCTGGGTAAAAACGCCGGCGCAGACGGCCAACGTCGAGGAACTGTCGGCCACCCAGGTAATTCAGGAAAACTACTGGCAACGGACCCGCGGCAAGGTGCGCACCGCCCTCGAACACTCGCTGCTTCTGCTGGAAAAGTACGGCCTCCGGCCGGAAATGGGGCATAAGGAAGTTGGCGGGGTTAAGGCTCAGATTGACTCCAGCGGCGAATTGAGCCACGTTCTGGAACAGCTGGAAATTGACTGGCGGTATGCCGACGCCCTGCAGGCGGCCGACAATGAGCTGTGGGCCCGCAGTCTGATCAAGGAAGTGTTCCGCTCCTACGGGCTGGAGGTGACCTTCAAAGCCAAGCCGATCATCGGCGTGGCCGGCAACGGCGAACACACCCACGTGGGGCTGGCTGCCAGGCTGCGCGACGGCCGGGTGGTAAACCTGTTTTCGCCGGATGATCCGGCCGGGGACTTTCTGAGTGCGGTCGGCTACGGGGCGATAATGGGCCTGCTCAAGAACTACGAAG
>JAOAFP010000252.1 GCA_026416215.1 Negativicutes bacterium
TCTTGAGGAATTCAACCGCCGCAAGGCTGCCACCGGCGGGGTGGCAAACTGGCTGTACCACACCGGGCGCTGCCTGCGCGACATGCCACCGGTGATGAAGAGATTGGCTGTCGTCCAGTTTTTCACCTGGATGGGGTTGTTCTGCATGTGGATGTTTTACACCGTGGCGGTGGCCAAGCACGTTTTTCATGCCACCGACGTTCACAGCCGGCTGTTTGAGCAGGGGGTGGGAGCGGCGGCTCAGGCGATGGGTTTCTACAACATTGTTAGCACGGTTTTTGCCCTGTTGATGCCGGTGTTTGCTATGCGTATAGGACGGGTTAACCTGCATTTCGCCGGGTTACTGCTGGCCGGGCTGGGTCTGTTGTCGGTCTGGATGGCTGAAGGGGCGGCCCTCCTCTACGTGGGGATGTTAGGAGTAGGGATTGGCTGGGCTTGCGTACTGGCATTGCCCTATGCGATCATTGCTGCCCACATTCCTCAGGAGAACTACGGAATATATATGGGGATATTCAATATCTTTATCGTTATTCCTGAGATACTTACCACCCTGGTCCTGGGCTACGTCATGACTAACTGGCTGGGCAACAGCGAGATCGCCGTGGTCACGATGGGCGGGGTATTTCTGCTGATTGCCGCCGTTCTGACCTTCAGCCTGCGCCGGTATCAGAAGGCCGGAGCACGCGACTGACCACGGCCGCGCCCATGGATAAGTGGTCAATTATATCCCAGGCGGTTGTGCTGACTGGCGACCGTGGGGACCGGAGCGGGGATGGTTGTTCATGAGCGGGCCGAACCGTTCGCCGGTTGGGCTTTTACAGGAACTGATTGACAATTGCGACAACGTAGTGTTCTTCGGCGGCGCAGGAGTGTCAACTGAAAGTGGCATACCGGATTTTCGCAGTCAGGACGGCCTGTACGCCCAGCGACACAAGCACCCGCCGGAAGTTATCCTGAGCCGGCCGTTTTTTGACCTCCATCCCGAGGAATTTTTTGCTTTTTACCGTGAAAAGATGCTGGGGTTTCAACCAATGCCCAACCCGGCGCACGTAAGGCTGGCCGAGCTGGAACGAGCTGGTAAGCTGAGGGCGGTGATAACCCAGAATATTGACGGGTTGCATCAGGCGGCCGGCAGCCGCGAGGTTCTGGAGCTACACGGTTCGATCATGCGTAATTTCTGTGTGCAGTGCCGGGAGTTTTACGACCTCAATTTTGTCAGGCAGTCGGTTGGGGTGCCCCGTTGCCGGTGCGGCGGGGTGGTCAGACCCGATGTGGTGCTATACGGC
>JAOAFP010000253.1 GCA_026416215.1 Negativicutes bacterium
AGATGTGTATAAGAGACAGGTGGAAACCCCGCTTATCACCACCTCGACAATTTTCTGGCCGGCAAACGGACTTTTTGTCCCAGGGCCAGACCCCGTCCCGGCCGCCGGCTCCGGCACTGTGTTTCCCGCCGCTGATCCGGCCGTACTCCCCTCAGCTTCCTTTACGGCCGGCAGTTGTCCGGATGCCGGCACCTCACCGCTCACCGTAACCGTCGCCGGCTGCCTGGTATCGGCCGTCTCGCTTTCGCTCAGCTGCTGCTCGCTAGTCTGCTGACTACGGTCCAGATCCGCGTTGCCGGCCGCCACCTCTTCCACCGCCGCGACATCCTGTTCATACTGCTGGCCGGGAGTTTCGGTATTCTTCTCATCTACTTCCAGCAACACGCCGCCGGCTGCCGGTGCGGTAACCCCGCCATCGCCAGCCTTGCCGGCCGCCGGGCCGGATGAACTGTCTGCCGCCATACTGGATGGGCTGTCTACTGCCGTACCGGACGGGCTGTCGGCTGCCGGGCCCGCTCCGGCTGGGGCGGCGACAGCCGCCATGGCAGGTGCGGCAGCCACCAGTGCCAGCACTAAGATGCCGATTATTCTTGTCCGTTTCATTCTCAAAAACCTTTCCTTAACTGCGATCAAAATGACCAGCGCTTCTCAATGAGGTATGAAAAGCCCTGGCTGACCGTCTGGTTGCTGGTGGTTGAATTATAGCTGTTGTAATTGTTGTAGTTGACAATGAAGCTGAACTGGGCCGGGGTGGTGTAGGATAGCGAAATGGTGTAGTTGGTCTGACCGATGCCAATGTAGGAGCGCAAAAACAGGTTGTCGGTAAGCGCCTTGCCAACCTGCAGAAAGTAATAGTTGTTGCTGTCATAGGCACTGTTGTTGCTGTTGTTTATGTAGGGCAGTGTCGGATTGTTGTCCACCACCACGAACTCGTCGAGGTTGAACATCCGTTTGACCGAGTTGTTGAAATACGACAGCACACTGGCCTGAACGCCGGCCGTGACAAACGCCCTGCTCATGTCATCCCCTTCGTACACCCCCTGCAGGGTGCTGTCCATCGTGGTTGCGCCAGTCGGCAGACTGCCAAAGGTGAGAACACTGGCAATATCCTCCTGGCTGAGCGGCGGATCGGAACTAACCTTCACTTTGATCTTTTTCTCAATCCTCTGTCCTATATCAACATCCATATTGACCGCAATATTGGTCAGCCTCGCCGTGGCC
>JAOAFP010000254.1 GCA_026416215.1 Negativicutes bacterium
GGCCGGTGGTTGGCTGGGAAACGGGCGGCAATTTCCCGTTGTTGATCAAAATCATCGACGCGGCGGATGACTTGTCGGTCCAGGTTCACCCTGACGAGGATGTGGCGGATGCCAGTTTGGATGAGGCTGCAAAGACTGAGGCCTGGTATGTTCTCAGGGCGGGGCAGGGAACAAAAATTGTTTACGGGCTGAAGGACAGTGTGAGCCGTGAGATGCTGGAGCTCAAAATAGCCAAGGGCAAAATCGACGAGTGCCTGCGTATGGTCAGCGTTAAAGCGGGTGATCTGAGATAGGTTCCAGCGGGTACAGTCCATGCTCTGGTCAAAGGGATGGCGGTAGTGGAAATTCAGCAGCCGTCAGACACTACTTTTCGACTGTATGATTATGAACGGACCGATGTCGGCGGAAGGCATCGGGAGTTGCAGATTGACAAGGCACTGGCAGCAATAAAGTATGACAGGCAGTCACCGCTTAAATTTGACAGCACTCTTTTGAAGTGCCCGGCATTTACAATTGAGAAGATCTGCGTCGACAAATATGAGGTTGAACATACAAACGGTCGTTTTGCAATCTTGACGGTGGTCGGTGGTCGGGGGCAGATTTCCTGGCAACGGGGTACGGTAAATGTCTCAATGGCTGAAACGGTATTGATTCCAGCCTGTATGGGCCCGTTTTCGCTGCAGGGATCGTTTGAGGTTCTGAAAACTACCGCCGAATCCTGATACATAGGCCGGCTGGTCAATGAATCGGGTTAATTTGTCAACTACTGCGGGTTAGTAAAAGGAAATGAGGATTTAAAGATGGCTATTGTAGATCTGCGAAGCTTGCTGAAACAGGCCAAGGAAGGCAATTTTGCCGTTGGAAGCTTTAACGTGTTCAACTTTGAAACCCTTAGCGCGGTGGTTAGTGTGGCGGAAGAGATGAAGGTGCCTGTGGTGATCGGGCTGTCGGAGCGGTTGTTCAGGTTTGCCGACGTTGACGGACTGGCGGTGGCAATGGTTAGAACGGCGTACCGTTCTTCGGCGCCAATTGCCGTTCAGCTCGACCACGGGAGGACTTACGAGGGGATTATCCGGGCGATACGCTGGGGTTTCAACGCAGTTATGTACGACGGCTCCCACTTAAGCACAGATGAAAACATTAAACGAACCCGGGAAATTGCCCGTCTGGCCAGGGCAGCCGGGGTGGCACTGGAGGCTGAACTGGACTGTCAGCATTTAATAACACCTTCAGGCGGGGGTAACATCAGC
>JAOAFP010000255.1 GCA_026416215.1 Negativicutes bacterium
AGTCTGCAGGGCAGTCATGATATCCAGTCCCCGCATGGCAATCCCGAGGATAAACCCGCCGACGATGTTGATGATCACAATCAGAATCGCGGCGATGGCATCACCCTTGACAAACTTGCTGGCACCATCCATCGCCCCGTAAAAATCGGCTTCGCGCTGGATTTTTTCCCGTCGCTCCCGGGCCTCGCTTTCACCGATCAGTCCGGCGTTGAGGTCGGCGTCAATCGACATCTGCTTGCCCGGCATGGCATCGAGGGTAAACCTGGCCGCCACTTCCGCCACCCGCTCAGCCCCGCGGGTTATTACCAGGAACTGAATGATGATCAGGATCACAAACACGATGAACCCGACCACCGCATTGCCCCCGACCACGAAATTGCCAAACGACATTATCACTTCCCCGGCGTAGCCGTTGAGCAGGATCAGCCTGGTTGAAGAAACGTTGAGTGCCAGGCGGAACAGGGTGGTGATCAGTAGCAGCGACGGGAAAACCGATATATCCAGCGCGTCCTTCAGGTACATGCAGAGCAGGAGGACGATCAGGGCAAAGGTTATGTTGAAAGCCAGCAACAGATCGAGCAATATCGTAGGCAGCGGGATGATCATCATGATCACCACCACGATCACTGCCACGGCGATGAATACATCGCCGAACCTTACCACCCGGACCAGCCAGCCCGGCTGGTTCTGCCCGTTAGCCAATGCCCATCTCCCGCATCAGGCCGTACGTCGCCGGTTTTTCAGCCGGTATACGTAGGCCAGTAGCTCAGCCACCGCCCGGTACAGGTCGCTGGGGATGATGTCGCCGATCTCGGTCTGCCAGTACAACACCCGGGCCAGCGGCGGATTTTCCACCACCGGCACCCCGCTGTCCTGGGCAACCTGTCTGATCCGCTGGGCCAGGAAGTCCGCTCCCCTGGCCACCACCCGCGGGGCCACCATTCCCGTCTCATATTGCAGGGCGACCGCAAAGTGGCTGGGGTTGGTGACCACAACCGCCGCCTGCGGGACCTGCTGCATCATCCGGCTCATTGCTAGCTGGCGCTGTTTTTCCTTAATTTTTGCCTTGACCTTGGGGTCGCCCTCAGTCTGTTTGTACTCTTCCTTTACCTCTTCCTTGCTCATTTTCAGGTTCTGTATGTAACGGTACTTCTGAAACCCATAGTCGAGGATCTGTCTCTTATACACATCT
>JAOAFP010000256.1 GCA_026416215.1 Negativicutes bacterium
CCGCCACTCCCGGCCCTTGGTCAACTACCACCAGATCAGGCGACAGGGCGTCCCTCTGCCTGATCTGCCAGAGCCGGCCGGCCATAAGATACGCCCGGTACATCGGCCCGTATCCGTCGTCGTCCGCGCTGATCGGCGTCAAAATCAGCCCTTCGTCGACAACTGAAAATTGTCTGCCGTCACCGCTTTGCTTAACCACCGGCCTGACGTTCTGCCGGGTCAGGTAATCGGCGAGCAGGGCAATACGTTCACTGGTTTCGGGGTGACTGGCATACAGACCGTAATCGATGGGGCGGTCGTGATCACTAAGACGCTGCATGGCCACCAGCGCCCCGTAGGGATCCAATTTTGCCCTGATCAAAAATTCGCAGCCCTTGTTATCAGCCTCCCGTTCGTCATCGCGACTATAGCCGGCCAGTATCCATTGGGCAGCTGTCTGGGAAAGGGCCATTGGGGCCATACCTGCCTGACCGAGCAGCATGGCGGCGATCATCAGCAGAAAGCTGTTGGGCATCTGCCGGGCAATATGGCCCTGGGTGTTATGGGCGATCTCGTGGGCAATTATCGCCGCCACCTCGTCATCGGTCCGCATGTAGTCAAGCAGTCCCTGCATCACATATACATACCCGCCGGGGATGGTAAATGCATTAATATCCTCCCCCTTCAGAACCCTGAAACGGTATTGACCGCCGGTCACAGCAGCAATTTTTGCCCCGATGGCCGCAACCCGTTCCTGAACCGACTGATCATCTGTCACACCGTAATGCTCCTCAATCTCGCCGGCAAGATCGGATATTTTCTCCTGGTTTTCGCCGGCGGTTGCCGGCGCAGCCAGCACCACCCCGGCTGGGGTCACAACCCCGGCCGAAAGGAACGAAACTGACAGAACAATTACTGTGATGCGCATCAGCCAACCGGACGTACTGAATATTACCATAAGCATATATAACACAGATTATAACACATGAGGCCGCCGGCGATGAAACTTCGGCCAGCCGCAGTATGCCGGCTTTATTTACACCCGGACAGCCATTATTGTATAATTAACGCGGATATCTGCCATTTGCAGCATTATCGGAAAAGAGAGGAGCAAGGCAACCAATGACCAAGTTTGTTTATCTTTTTAACGAAGGTCGGGCGGATATGAAGGATCTGCTGGGCGGTAAAGGAGCCAATCTGGCTGAGATGACCAATATAGGCCTGCCTGTCCCCCCCGGCCTGACCA
>JAOAFP010000029.1:0-1198 GCA_026416215.1 Negativicutes bacterium
CGAGCTGGTTACTCCGCTGAACCATATCAACGGCTACATCAGCATGGTGCTGGAAGGGCTCTACGAAGACGAGGCCGAGCGCGACAGCTATCTGAACACTGCCCTCAGCGGGGCCAACGAACTGCTGACCATCGTCCGTAATGTGGTCGATCTGTGTGCGGTTGAGGGACAGAAGCTGGCCGTTAGCAAAACCCCGGTCAACCTGCGGGCCCTGGTTGATGAGGTGTGCGGGCAGTTTGCTGCCCGGGCCGGGCAAAAGCAGTTGAAGCTGACGGTGGAGGATCGGCTGGACGGGAACGAAGTCTGGACATCGGCCGACACCCTGAAAAAAATCCTGGCCCAGCTGCTGGACAATGCGGTAAAATTCACCGACCAGGGGCAGATTACCGTAAGACTGCGGACCGACGGGGAGGGACGGCCGGTAATTGCGGTTGAAGACAGCGGGATCGGCATTGCCGAGGGAACGGATACCGCCAAACTGTTTGATAAGTTCCAGCAGGGCGACATAGGCCTGAACAAGGAATACGGCGGGGCCGGGCTGGGGCTGACAGTGGCCGGGGCGTTTGCCGGCCTGATCGGGGCGGAGCTTGCTCTGCACAGCCCGGGCCGTGGTCGGGGCACGGTTGCCACCATCAGGCTATAGCAGTTTCCCGGGAAAGACAGACGGCAACCCGGCCGGACGGCCGGCAAAAGAAAAGCGGCGGATAACACCGCCGCTTTTCTTTTGCCGGCAAAACCAAAACCGCTGGACTAAAGCCGGCCGGTCGGCTATAATTCTGCCAGAACAAATGTTCGATGATTTTGACGACGGGAAAGGAGAACGGACACGATGCAACTGACCAAACCTCGCAACCAGTGCGGGCCACAGCTTAGACTGTGGCGGCAGCAGGCCGGGATCAAGGCCTATTACGTGGCCTACAAAATCGGCGTCAGCAAGGCCACCTATTCCCAGATCGAGGCCGGCCGCCGGCGGCTGGACGGCGAGCGACTGGCGAAAATACTGGCAGTACTGGGCCGGCAGCCGGAGGAGGTGGACGGCTATGACCACTGACCGGCAGCTGCAGCAAATGGCACTGGCCGGCGACCGGCGGGCCGCGGCCGATGCGTGGTCGCGGCTGCGCTGCCCGGAGGAACGCGCGCGGGCGCTGGCCGGCGTCGACGCGCAGGAGGCGGGCGAGGCGCTCGCGATCTTCGAGTC
>JAOAFP010000029.1:1208-14823 GCA_026416215.1 Negativicutes bacterium
TATTACCGGCGGCTGCGGGACGAAGTGGAGGGGGAGTGCTGGCTGGCACTGATCGAGGCCATCCGCGACTACAATCCGGAGAGTGGGGTGGACTTTGCCGGTTTTGTCCGCAGCCGGGTCAAATGGGCGGCCTGGCGGGCGGTGCGGGGCCAGCGGCGGTGGCTCGACTGTCGCATCTGGGCTGAGGGGGTGGCGGTGACGACGGTTGATGAACGGGCCGAGCGGGAGCTGGCCGGGGTGGACGACCGGGATTTAATCGACCGGCTGTTGGCCGGCCTCACCCCCCGCCAGCGGGAAGTACTGAAACTTATGGTGGTGGATGGCTACCGCAACGGCGAGGTAGCGGAAAAACTGGCAGTCAGTCCGGCCACGGTCAGCCGCCTGTACCGGGCCGGGCTCAACCGGTTGAGAAAACTTGATATCACCCGGCTCTGATTACGGCCGGCACCGGTCGCTCCGGCGGACGGTGCCGGTTTCTGTTATGGCGGGGCGGCCGGTTTTCCGGCCTGGCGGAGATTTGGTTTTGCCGGCTGACAAATGGCCGGCAGACTGCATCTATAGGCTGTGAGCGCGCTTGCTGAATTTTTCGGAAAGGAGGAAACCGGACATGGCGGTTATCAAGGTACCCCAGAAGTCCTCGCTGATCGTGGTGGTGAGCAAAGACGGCAAGAACAAGAACCTGATCTACAGCGGGGTGAAGCCTGAGGCCGGCGATCTGGCCGTCTACGACAGTGGCACGGCTATCGCCGGACTGCAGACTAATCCGCTGGTGGCCATCGAACGGCAGGATGAAGGCAATCTGCTTAGTGCCTGACCGGAAATCAACGGTTGGGGAAGGGTCTAAAAATTAGCGGTGAACAACCGGAAAGGAGGAAGATGATGTCCAAGGTTTTGGAGCTGTATTTCCGAACCACTCAGGGGAAAATGCACACGGTGCGAATTGGTGACCCGCGCAGCGACCTGACGGCCGCCCAGTGCGCCCAGGCCGGTCAGCAGCTGGTCAACGCCAATATTTTCACCGGGGCGGCCGGCGATTTGTTGCAGTACGACAGCGCCGCCATCCGTGACACTCAAGTGATTAAAATAAGCTGACTGGCCGGCGGGCCGGCAGCCGGTGGGCGGCGAATTTTGCCGCCCACCGGCAAGATGAGGATGAATACGAATAATCAAGGGGGATCCATTATGGACAGCGCAACCACCGCCGCCATGCAGACGGTGGCCGACACCGTGGCCGGAGTGGGGTTTCCGATCGCGGTGTGCTGGTACCTGCTTTCGCGACTAGAGAGAAAATTCGACGTGTTCAATGAACGGATTGCCGCCATGACCGAAGCGCTTAACGGCCTGCGGGCGGTAATTGCCGTCCGGACGGAGGAGCTGGGCAAATGAAGACGATATGCGTGGACGCCGGTCACGCCGGCCTGGTCAGCGACCCGGGAGCGGTAGGGGTGAACGGATTGGCGGAGTGCCGGGTTAACCTGGCGGTGGCCCGTCTGCTGCGCACCCTGCTGACCGGTGCCGGCTGTGCGGTGCTCATGACCCGCGATCGCGACGAAGACCCGGCCAGCGACGATCTGGCCGTGCGGGCGGCAATGGCCAACACCGGCCGGGCAGACATTTTTGTCTCGCTGCACTGCAATGCTGCGGCCAACCGGGCGGCGGCCGGCAGCGAAGTTTTTCACCACCCGGCCAGCCGGGAAGGGGCGAGGCTGGCCGGCTGTATAGCCGGGGCGCTGGCCAGCTGCCGGCCCAGCCGCGGGGTTAAAACCGCCGGGTTTTACCTGCTGCGGGCCACGGTTATGCCGGCTGTGCTGGTTGAGATGGGGTTTCTCAGCAACCCGGAAGAAGCCGGCTGGCTGAGCCTGGCCAGCAGCCAGCATTTGCTGGCCGGACAGATTTTTGCCGGAATCGCCGATTACTTTAACTGGCCGCCCCCGCAGGGGACGGCCAGTTTTATTGCTTGCCGGCGGAGAAGATATGTGTTATTATCGATGCAAGTTTATTTTAAATTGATAATTAGGTATCGCTGTGAAGAATTTCGACCGGGAAATTATCGCCGCCCTGGAGAGCGAGCACGAAGTGGTAACCGGTTTTCTTGCCGAGGTGGAGGCTATGGCCGGCCAGGAACGGTCTGACGGGGGCAGGCTGGGTCTGTTGGTGGGTGATCTGGTGGCTTATTGCAAGGATCACTTTCTCTGCGAGGAAGAGTTTATGCTGTTTATCGGCTACCCGGATTTTGCCGCCCACAGCGAATGGCACCGGCAGTGCCTGGAGGCGGTTGAGGAATGCCTTGACAGTCTGGCCGGCGATCCGGCGGCGACGGCCAGACGGCTTACCGTTTACCTGCGCGGCTGGCTGACCGGTCATCTGGCCGGGGCTGACCGGCAGCTGGGAGAGTATCTTTCCCGGCAACTGGGCAGTGAGATAAAATACGGAAGATAGGTGGGTTCCCGGTTGTTGCCGGTCGGCGACGGACAAGGGCGGACGAACTGGCCGTCCTTTTTTTTTTTGCTGACGGCAGGAATTCGGCAAGTTTAGTCGAAAGGAACACCCATTGTCGGGTGAGGGGGTAGGACGGGCGTGGAGAAGAGAATACTGCTGGTGGATGATTCGCTGGTTTCTCTGAAGCTGACCGGAAAGATTCTGGCTGCTGCCGGGTATGCGGTGGCCGGGCAGCTGTCGTCGGCTGACAGGCTGGTGGAAACTTATGAGCGGCTGAAGCCCGACCTGGTGCTGATGGACGTGTACATGCCGGGGGTGGATGGCTTCGCCGGTTGTCGGCAGCTGCGGGAAAAGTTCCCGGATGCCAGGGTGGTGTTTCTCAGTTCGATGCAGGATGAAATAAAGGAGCGGGAGGCCATCGCCCTGGGGGCGGTCGGTTACCTGCAGAAGCCGGTGGCGGCCGACAAGCTGCAGGATGCGCTGCGGGCGGCGTTCGGCGATTTCAGTCTGTTTGAGGCGCTAGCCGGCATCTGGCCGATGTTTGCCGAGGAGATGACGGCAACCCTGGCTGGCTATGGGATCAGCGCCCGGCCGGAGGGCGATGCCGAGGAGATCGGCAGCAGCTTTTCCGCCCGGGGGATCTGTGCCCTGATCGGAATTAACGGGCTGTTCAACGGGTCGTTTGCCCTCGACGTCGATCTGCCTCAGGCCCGGGAAATTGCCCGGCGGGCGCTGGACGAGGATCAGGTCAGCGAGGCCGAGGCGGTTGACATGGTGGGCGAGCTGGCCAATGTAGTGGCGGGAGCAGTGCTGTCCCGGCTGAATGCCAGGGAGGTCCGCTATAATTTCCGGCTGTCGCCGCCGGCCATCTACTACGGGGCGGACAGCACCATCGGTCTGCCGCAGGTCAGCCTGCAGCTGGTCCGGTTCAGCGGCGACACCGGTCGCTTCACCATGGCAATAGGATTCAAAAAGGGAGCAAAGGAATGGATGTCAACCTAATCAATCCAATTCTGACGGCGGTGGTCAACGTGCTGCCGATGATCGGCTTCAGCAAGGTTGAGCGGCAGGGGCTGGCGATAATCCGCGAGGAGATGATCAACCAGGGCGTGATCGTCAACATTTCGGTGGTGGGAGACCTTAAGGGGGCGATTCTGATCGGTATGGATCTCGACACTGCCAGGCAGGTGGCATCCAAGATGATGATGGGGATGCCGGTGGCCGAATTCAACGAACTGGCCCAGAGCGCGGTGGGCGAGCTGGGAAACATGGTGTGTGCCAACGCGGTGACCATTCTATCCAACAGCGGTTACCAGAATATGGATATTTCCCCGCCGGCAATCATTCAGGGAGTGGGCGGCAGGGTCAAGCTGCTTACCCCACAGGTGGTGAGGGTGAGCTTTCTGGCTGACGGGCTGAAGCTCGATATCTGTGTGGGGGTGGTCTGAGTGTCGTGGGAACAGTTTAAGAACTGTGCCGACTGCAGGAAGCTGTTTATGAAAACCTATTACGACATCTGTCCGGCCTGCATCAAGGTAGAGGAGGACAACTACGCCAAAATCCGCGAGTTTCTGCGCTCACTGGGCCGCAAATCCACGGTGGACGAGATTGTTGAGAACACCGGGGTGGCGAAAAAATACGTGGTGAGGATGATGGACAGCGGCCGGCTGCTCAGCGACTTCGCCATCGAATACTCGTGCGCGATGTGCGGGACCCTGATCAGTGCCGGCCGTCTGTGCAGCAAGTGCACCGGCCAGGTCAACGAGCAGGTAAGAAAGATGGAGGAAGAGTCTGCCGCCGGCCCCAGGGGGCCGCAGGTGCATGTCAAGACCGCAGTCAAATGACGGGAGGATCGGGGTAGCTTTTCCCACAATGGGAGACC
This sequence comes from Negativicutes bacterium, assembly GCA_026416215.1. Classification (GTDB taxonomy): domain Bacteria; phylum Bacillota; class Negativicutes; order SKW292; family SKW292; genus SKW292. The sequence continues at coordinate 5,530 of JAOAFP010000029.1, forward strand.
GGACGGTAGCCTCCTGGTCAGGGCTGCCGGTGGCGCGTTCGGCAGGCAACCGGCCGATTTGGCAATCAGTTTAAAGCGACAATGATGACAACTAAAACCCTGACGACGACGGCGGCGGCGGCGGCGCTGACCGCCCTGGCGATCACGGTGTTGCAGGTTCCGTCGCCGGTGGGCGGCGGCTATTACCATCTGGGCGAGATTGTGATGATGAGTGCAGCCTGTCTCTATGGCCGGCTGATCGGGGCTACGGCGGCCGGGCTGGGATCGGCCCTGGCCGACCTGTTGTCCGGGTATGCTGTATGGGCGCCGGTCAGTCTTATTGTGCACGGCGGGGAAGGGTACCTGATCGCCGCCCTGGACGGCGGCAGCCGGTCGTATGGCCGGCGACTGCTGGCCCTGACAGTTGGGGCGCTGTTTATGGTGGCCGGTTACTGGCTGGCGGAGTGGGGGATGTTCGGTCAGGCGGCGGCTGTGGCGGAAATTCCCGGCAACCTGGTCCAGGGGGCGATTGGGGTTGCCGGGGCGATGGCGGTGCTGCGCAGTCTTGCCGCGCTGAAAATTGGTGCCGGAAAGGGGAGAAAACGGGTATGATCAGGGCGATTGCCGACTTTTTCCGGACCGGGCCGGACGGGCCGCCGCTGACCGATCGGACGGAGATCGACCGGCGATACCGGCGGGCCCGTTACTCGGTCTTTTTGTCGATTACCCTGGGTTACGCGATGTACTACGTGGTCAGGCAGGGGTTTGCCGTGGTCAAGGCACCGCTGCTGCAGGCCGGTATTTTTAACGCCGGGCAGCTGGGGACGATTGGTTCGGTGTTCTTCTTTGCCTATATGATTGGCAAATGCCTGAACGGGTTCCTGGCCGACCGGCTCAACATCAGGCGGTTTCTGGCTCTGGGCCTGTTTCTGTCGGCCACCCTACTGGTGCTGATGGGGTTTTGCTCCAGCTTTTACCTGTTTGCCCTGCTGTGGGGGTTAAGCGGCTGGTTTCAGACCCACGGTGCCGCACCTTGTATTGTCTCGCTCAACCAATGGTTTTCCGGTCGGGAGCGGGGGACGCTGTACGGGATCTGGTTTTCCGCCCACAATATCGGCACTGGTCTGACCTACATAATAACGGCTTACATAGTGGTGACTTTCGGCTGGCGGACGGGGTTCTACGCCCCCGGGGTGCTGTGTATGATCGCCGCCCTGTTTTTGTACGTGTTTATGGACGATCGGCCCCAGGTTTACGGGTTGCCACCCATTGCCGTGTATTCCGGGGAGAAGACCGCCGGGGAATACGCCCGGGACGACCGGCCGGTGCTGGCCGCCCAGCTTGAGGTGATCAGGCGGCCGGCGGTCTGGGTGCTGGGGCTGGCCAGCGCCTCGGTGTACGTAACCCGGTATGCATTTGAGATGTGGGGGGTAATTTTTCTGACCAACGCCAAGGGCTACTCGTTGCTGGGGGCGAGCGGGATGATATCGGTTTCGCAGTTTGCCGGCATCGTCGGGGCGTTCACCTGCGGCTGGGTGTCCGACCGCTTTTTCAACCACCGGCGGAGTATGCCCTGTTTGATCTTCAGTCTGATTCTGGTGCTGGCCACGGCTATGTTTGTCTATACGCCGGCCGAACACCGCTGGGCCGACTACCTGTCGATGGTTCTGTTCGGCTACACGGTGTACGCACTGGTGGCCTACCTGGGAGGGCTGATGGCGGTTGACATCTGTCCGAAAAAAGCCACCGGCGCTGCGATGGGGATGATCGGTCTGTTCAGTTATGCCGGGGCGTCGGTGCAGGAGTTCGTCAGCGGTTATCTGATCAACTCCTATAAAACGGTGGACGCGGCCGGCAAGGTGATTTACGACTTCACCATGGCCAGCCATTTCTGGGTGGCGGCGGCGGTGGCGGCCACCTTGCTGCCCCTTTTGGTCTGGAATGCCAAAGCCCGGGACTGAACGATGAATAGTCTGGCGGCAATCAGGTGTTTTGCCCTGGACATGGATGGGACCATTTATCTGGGCGACCGCCTGCTGCCGGGGGCTGGGGAATTTCTCGACTACCTCCGGCAAACCGGCCGGCGGCGGATATTTCTGACCAACAATTCCTCCAGGAGCCGGGCAGCCTACCTTGGGAAGCTGGCCAGGCTGGGAATTGACGCGGTGCCCGACGAGGTCGTCACTTCCGGCACAGCCACCATTGCCTGCCTGAACAGCCGGTGTCCGGGGGCCAGGATATTTCTGCTGGGCACCCCCGATCTGGCCGGGGAGTTTGCCGAGGCAGGGTTTGTTCTGACTGCCGACCGGCCGGACTACGTGGTGCTGGGCTACGACACCACCCTTACCTATGACCGGCTGGCCCGGGCCTGTCACCTGGTTCGGGCCGGGGTGCCGCTGATCGCCACCCACCCCGACATCAACTGCCCGACCGACCAGGACAGCGGCTATCTGCCCGATGCCGGGGCGATCCTGGCTCTGATCCGCGCCGCCACCGGGGTGGAAGCCAAGATCATCGGCAAGCCTCACCGGGAAATGATCGATGCCCTGGTTGCAGTAACCGGGGCTGACCCGGCGGCCGTCGCCATGGTCGGGGACCGTCTCTACACCGATATTCAGCTGGCGGCCAACGCCGGCATAACCGGGATACTGGTCCTGAGCGGGGAAAGCGGGATTGACGACATAGCTCTGTCCCCGGCCAAGCCCGACTACATTTTCCCCAGCCTGCGCGAGCTTCATGCCGCCCTCTGCCGGGAGGACAGCCAACTGTCGGGGCGGACGGGGGGATTATGACCATGGCCGGCCGGGAGGCCGGTTTCTGTTTGCCGGCCAGCGGCAGAGAACTGACCGCCGATGTTTAATGCCCTGCAGACAGTTGTGTTTATCGCATTTTCGCTGCCGGTCCGGATGGTGCACAGCCTGTGGCAGCGGCTGGTGGCGAACAGACTCTATGGTGGGTGAACGGCCCGCATCCTGGGGCGGCCGTCTGTAAAAAAGAACAGAGGAGGGTGACTATGCGATCAGTGACCGACGTTTTGCAGGACACGCTGCTGCCGGTGGCCGACAAGATCACCAACCAGCGCTACCTGGACGCGATCAGGTTCGGTTTTGTCGTGCTGACGCCGTTTTTTATCGTCGGGTCGGTGTTTCTGATTCTGGCCAATCTGCCAATACCCGGGTATGACCAGTTTATGGAAGGGATATTTGGTCCGATGTGGGACGATGCCCTGGGCTATCCGGTGGCGGCCACCTACGGGATTATGGCGATCTGGATCGTCGGGCCGGTGGCTTATCGCCTGGCTGATCGCTGCAGGGTGGATGCCCTGCCGGCGGCGGTGACGGCGGGCATCTGTTTTCTGATTATCACTCCGTTCGGCTACGTTCACAATGGGGAAGCAATCACCGGGGTGCTGGCGGTGGAGTGGCTGGGGTCGAAAGGGCTGTTTGCCGCGTTGTTTATCTCGCTTTTGTCGGCTGAGATCTACAGCCGGATAATGCTGAAGGGCATAGTGATCAAAATGCCGGAAGGGGTGCCGCCGATGGTGTCGCGTTCGTTTGCCTCGCTGATCCCGGCCGGCGGGGCCATCGTGGCCGCTGCCCTGATCCGCTGGCTGTTCATGCTGACCCCGTACGGCAACGTGCACAGTTTTGTCTACAATATGGTGGCGATCCCGCTGCAGAACCTCGGCGACACCCTGTTCGGCGCGGTGGGGATGGTGATTGCCATAACCCTGCTGTGGACGGTGGGACTGAACGGCGGCAGCATCATGGGCGGAATCACCACCCCGATCCTGTTTCCGCTGCAGATGGAAAATCTCGATGCCTATAAACAGGGGTTACCCCTGCCCCACATCATCACTCCTCAGTTCTTCGATTTGATCTGGATGGGCGGGGCCGGAGCCACCATCACCGTGGTGTTCCTGCTGATTATAAGATGCCGGGCCCGGCAGCACCGGGAACTGGGCAAGCTGGCGCTGGGATCGGGGCTGTTCAACATCAATGAGCCGATTCTGTTCGGGCTGCCGATCGTGCTCAACCCGTTCATGCTGATCCCGTTTTCGCTGGTGCCGATGATTACGGTTCTGATCAATTACTTTGCCATGGATCTGGGCTGGGTGGCCAGGCCGACCGGGGCGGTGATTCCCTGGACCACGCCGCCGCTGATTCAGGGATACCTTATTACCGGTGATATCAGCGGAGCGATTCTTCAGCTGGTTGATCTGGCGATCGGTCTGGCGATCTACTGGCCGTTTATCAGTATTCTCGACAAACAGAGACTGAAGGAGGAAGAAGAATCTCAACCATGATCAGCTGCTTAGTCATTCTGACCTTTCTGCTGGCAGTGCTGGTGGCCGGCCGTCGGCCGGCTGAGGCCTGCACCACGGTGGTGGTGGGGCGGAGTGCCAGTATTAACGGCAACGTGCTGGTGGGGCACAATGAGGACGACTGGGATGAGCTGTACCGGCAGTACCACTATATGCCACGCCGCACCAATAAACTGGGCGATACCGTCCGGGCCGAGAAGGACGGGGCGGCCATACCTTGTGCCTACGAAACCTTAGGCTATTACTGGGCGGAAAGCCGGCAGACAGTAGATGGGGGGGCGTCGTTCACCGACTTTTTTGTCAATGAGAATGGGGTGGTGGTGACCAGCAACAATTGCGGCGAACCCCGCGATGCCAACCCGGATCTGGTTGACGGCGGGCTTGGCTACCTGTTGCGGCGGTCGGTGGCTGAGCGGGCCAAAAACGCCCGGGACGGACTGGGCACGGCCATGCTGATGGTCGATCAGTACGGCTACCGCGGCTGCCGGACCTATACCATTGCCGATCAGAACGAATGCTGGCTGCTGGTGCTGGTGGGCGGCAGGCACTATGCAGCGGTGCGGGTGCCCGATGATCAGGTGGTGGTGATTGCCAACCACCTGCCGCTGCGGCTAATCGATCTGCCGCCGCGGGACAACCGGCTGATTGTTTCCAGGGGACTGGTGGAGTACGCGAAGGAGAAAAAATGGTATACCGACGGCGAAAAATTTGATTTTTACCATGTTTTCCAGCATCCGGCCAAGCGCAACGACCCCCGTTCAACCATCCGCCAGCGGCACGGCCTCCGTCTGTTGTCGGGAACCGATTACCCGGAGAACGATCTGCCGTTTTCCGTCCGTCCGGCCCGGAAGATTACCGTTAAGGACCTCAAACAGCTGCTTAGCTACCATTACGAGGGCACCGAGGACGATTTAAGTCTCGGTTACCGCAAATGTTCGCCGCACGCCACCGAAAAGCGGACCATCTGCAGCCTTCACACCATCGACAGTTTTATCATGGAGTACGACGCCATTCTCGGCACCAGCAAGCTGCACATCGCCCCCGGCCGGCCGTGTCTTACCACCTACAAGCAATTCCTGCTCAGCATCAAGGCGGTGCCGGACAGCATGTATTGGCTTTCGGCCGAACGGGCGATGGACACCCACTTTAGCGTGCAGCCGAGCGAGTTTAAGGCAATCGGCAACAAGCTGTGGCCGAAAATCCGCCGGGAACAGGATGCGGCCGAAAGCAACTACGCATCGGCCAAGGCCAGGGTGCGCACCAACTGATTTTACCGGACTGCCGGCCGGACCGGCCGGCTGGCAGCGACGGGCTGAAAGGAACAGGGTAAATTAATTGATTGACTGTGGCAAATGCGGCCGGCGGCCGCTGGACGGTCAGCTTAAGCGGGGGATGAAGTCCCGGCACCTGATGATGCTGTCGATCGGGGGGACGATTGGCACCGGCCTGTTTGTCGGGGCTGGCCAGACCATCGCCCAGGCCGGACCGCTGGGTGCGGTGATCGCCTACGTGGCGGGCGGGATGGTGATGTTTCTGGTTTTGCTGTGTCTGGCCGAAATGGCGGTTTACAGTCCGGTGTCGGGGTCATTTCAGACTTACGCCAGCCGCTACATTTCCCCGACCATCGGGTTTGTGACCGGCTGGCTGTACTGGCTTAACTGGGCGATTGCCGCCGCCGCGGCTTTCACCGCTGCCGGCATTATCGCCCACAACCTGCTGCCGCAGGTGGCGGTCTGGCAGTGGTGCGGGCTGTTCGGCCTGCTGATCGCCGGATTGAACCTGATTTCAGTCCGGGCTTACGGTGAGACCGAATTCTGGTTTGCCGGGATCAAAGTGGTGGCGATCATCGTGTTTGTGCTGAGCAGCTTCGCCTTCGCCGTGGGCTGGATCGGCAACGAGGGGGCGATCGGGGTGGGTAACCTGCGGTCGGCCGGAAGTTTGTTTCCCAACGGTGGGGTGGCGGTGTTTTTGACCATTATTTCGGTTATCTACTCGTTCCAGGGGGCGGAACTAGTGGGCATTGCTGCCGGTGAGTGCGAGGATCCGACCAGGACCATGCCGCGGGTGATTAAGGGCCTGGGGGTGCGGATAATTTTGTTTTACGTGCTGACCATGGTGGCGCTGGCCCTGACCGTGCCGTTTGCCGAGGCCGGGGTGCTGGACAACCCGTTTGCCCAGGTTTTTGCCCGGGTGGGGCTGCCGGCGGCGGCACTGATTATGAATCTGGTGATTCTCACCTCGGCCCTGTCGGCCAACAACGGGGCCCTGTACGCCTGTTCGCGGCTGCTGTGGGCGATGGCTGGTGAGGGGATGGCCCCGCAGATTTTCCGGCGGCTCAACCGCAGCGGTGTGCCGTACGCCGGACTGTTTTTCACCCTGGTTACCTCGATGTTCTGTCTGCTGACCGAGGAATACGCCGCCGACAGCGTGTATCTGTGGCTTATGGCTGCGACCAGTCTGCTGGGCACGCTGGTCTGGATGATAATCGCCTGGAGTCAGCTGAATTTCCGCCGGCTACTCAGGCGGCGCGGGGAAGAGGAAAAGCTGCTGTTCAGGACCCCATGGTTTCCGGTTATCCCGGTGGTCAGCCTGCTGGCCAACGCGGCGGTGGTGGCCAGCCTCTGGGTTGATGAAAGCCAGCATGTGGTGCTGTACAGCGGAGCGGCAATGCTGGTGATACTGCTGGCCGCGGCCCGGCTGACGGCTGACAGCTGGCGGCCGGCAGAGAACTGAGGTGAAACCGGCCCGGCAGCCGGTTGCCGCGGCCGGTGACGGGCGATGACGGCAACGGCTGGTCTGCTGGCGGTTTACGCCGCAATACTGCTGGCGATAAGCTGGCTGGCCGGACGGCGGACCAGGACGGCCGGCGACTTTTTTGTGGCCGGGCGTAATCTGACACCATTTTGGCTGTTCATTTCGCTGGTTGCACCCAACATCGGCGCCGGTTCGACCATCGGCGTGGCCGGGCTGGCCTACAGATACGGCTGGGTGGCCGGCCTGTGGACGATGGCGGCGGCAGCTGGCACGGCGGTGCTGGCACTGGTGGTGGGGCCGCGGATCTGGCAGCAGGCCCGCCAGCACCAGCTGCTGACGGTTGGGGACTGGCTGGCCTGGCGATACGGCGGCCGGCTGCGGAATATGGTGTCGGCAACTATGGCGGTCGGGGCGCTAGCCCTGTTCGCCGGTCAGCTGCTGGGAATGGCTTACATAGTTCATGTCCTGTCCGGGCTGGAGAGGGGGCTGGCAGTGACGGCGGCGGCGACGGTGGTCGGGGTATATTTTGCCGCCGGGGGGATCAGGGCCACCCTGCCGGTCAACCTGTGCGAGGTGGTGGTCAAGTTTGCCGGGTTTGTGGCGGTGGCGATCTGGTTGCTGACGGAGGCTGGCGAACGGTTGTGGCCGGCCGTGACGGAGGGTTCGTCGGCCGGCTGGGTGCCGGTCAGTTGGTTTGCCCTGCTGCTGCCGGCGTTTTTCTCCTCACCGGCTCTGCTGGGGAAAATTTTTGCCGCCGACAGTCCGGCCACCGTCCGGCGGGGCGGGATGGCCTGTGCGGCGGCAATGGCGGTGTTTGCCGTTATCCCGGTGCTGATCGGGATAGCCGCCCGCGGATCCTTCCCCGGACTGGCTGAGCCGGAAACCGCCCTGCCGCTGCTTATGGCCGGTCGGCTGCCGGCCTGGCTGGCGGCGTTGGCACTGGCGGCCATTGTCTCGGCTGAGCTGAGCGCAGCCGACGCCATTCTCTACATGATCGCCGGGGCGGTGGCCCGGGATTTGGCCAGCTGGTTGCCGGGCCGGCCGGCAGATGATAACCGGCTGATCCGCCGGGGCCGGCTGGCCGGTCTGGCGGCGGCCGCCGCCGGGGCGGTGGTGGCTGTGAAGATCAGAGGGATTATTGCCGCACTCAGCGCATTTTACGCCCTGATGACGGTAGCAGTTACCGTGCCGCTGTTGTTCGGGCTGTGGAGCCACCGTTGCCGGCAGGGGCAGGCCGTGGCGGCGTCAGTGGCCGGCGGCCTTCTGACGGTGGCCGGGCAGGTTTTCGGCTGGCCGGGCTGGGGCTGGCTTACACCGCCGACGGCCGGGCTGGGGCTGGCGGCATTAATAATGACGGGTTTTTTTCTCGGCAACCGGGGTGGTGGGCAATCCGACTGCCGGCCGCCGACCATCGACCGACGGGGGGACGAACATGGATAACAGCCGGAAATACCGCCTTATCACCCGCAGCGATTTTGACGGGGTGGTTTGCGCGATTTTGCTGCGCAAACTGGGGTTGATTGACGAAATAATATTTGCCCACCCCAAGGACATGCAGGATGGGCGGGTGGCGGTCAGCGAACGCGATATTTCCGCCAATCTCCCGTATGTCGAGGGGGTTCACCTGGCTTTCGACCACCACGCCAGTGAGACCATCCGCCTCGACAACCGGCGTCCCAATCACGTGATATCCCCTTATGCCGCCTCAGCTGCCCGGGTGGTATTCGATTACTACGGTGGCTACCATACCTTCCCCGATGTTTCCGAGGAAATGATGCGGGAAGTTGACAAGGCCGACAGCGCCGGCTATACCATTGAGGAAATTCTCAATCCCAGACGCTGGGCGCTGATCAATTTCATCACCGATCCCCGCACCGGTATCGGCCGGTTTGGCAATTTCAGCAAACCCCACGATCAGTTCATGCTCGATCTGATCACCGACTGTATGAAGCATTCGGTCGAACGGGTGCTGATGCTGCCGTACGTCAGGGAACGAATCGATTTTTACCGGACGCAGCAGCCCCTGTTCGAGCAACAGCTGAAGCGGTGCAGCTGGGTGTGCGGGCCGCTGGTGGCGATCGACCTGCGCGGGGAGGAGATCATTCATGCCGGCAACCGGTTTTTGGTTTATGCCCTGTTCCCGGCGGCCAACATTTCCATGCACATAATGTGGAACAAGGAACGCAGCCGGGTGGTGCTGGCGGTGGGCAAATCGATAATCAACCGGACATCGGCGG
>JAOAFP010000257.1 GCA_026416215.1 Negativicutes bacterium
CATCACCATGGGCTGCAATGTCCATTGCCCGTCTTTGCCTTGCCGCTGGCGGGAAGACTGGGGGATTGAAGACCCGGTGGGCAAGAGCTGGGAGGCCTTCCGGGCAGCCCGCGATCAGATCTGGGACAAAGTCTGGCGGCTGACCGATAGAATCAGGCAGGGGGAGGTTAAGGGAAATGGCTGATTGTACGGCTGGCCGGAAACTTTCATTGATCGACAGGCTGCTGACAGTATGGATTCTGGCGGCGATGCTGGCAGGCATTGGTCTGGGCTTCTGTTTTCCGGGAATGGCGACCTATTTGGGCCGGCTGAGCACCGGCACCACTTCCTGGCCGATAGCTGTCGGCCTGATCCTGATGATGTATCCGCCGTTGGCCAGGGTTCGCTACGAAAAAGTCGGCCGGGTGTTTTTCAATTTCCGGGTGTTTTTCTTTTCGCTGCTGCAAAACTGGCTGATCGGGCCGGTGCTGATGTTCGTTCTGGCAGTAATGTTTTTTCGTGACCAGACCGATATTGCCGTGGGGCTGATTATAATCGGCCTTGCCCGGTGTATTGCCATGGTAATCGTCTGGAACAGTCTGGCTGACGGGGATGGAGAATACTGTGCGGCCCTGGTGGCTGTCAACGCTTTGTTTCAGATTTTGTTTTACACTGCCTACATATACATCTTTGTGACTGTGATACCGGGATTGCTAAACCTGGGCTGGAGCAGTACGGCCATAACCGTTTCAATGGCTGATGTTGCCAGAAGCGTGGCCATTTATCTCGGCATTCCCTTTGCTGCCGGGATTGGATCCCGTTGGTGGCTGACGAAGCTGAAATCGAAAGTCTGGTACGACGAGGTGTTTGTTCCCCGGATATCACCGTTGACGCTGGTGTTTCTCCTGTACACCATTGTGATAATGTTCATGATCAAGGGCGAGGAAATTGTGGCCGGACCGCTGACGGTGGTCAGAATTGCCATTCCCTTGCTTATATATTTTATGACTATGTTTGCGGTGAGCTTTTACATGGGAGTCAAAGGGAAATTCAGCTACCCTCAGACCGTATCGGTGGCCTTTACCGCGGCCAGCAACAACTTTGAGCTGGCGATTGCTGTGGCCGTGGCCATGTTCGGTATTGGCTCCAATGTCGCATTTACCGCTGTAATCGGACCACTGGTGGAGGTGCCGGTAATGATTACTCTGGTTAACCTGGCGATTTACTGGCGCAAAA
>JAOAFP010000258.1 GCA_026416215.1 Negativicutes bacterium
GGGTGTGCCATAGCTCTGTTGCGGGACCTTTGCCAAGACGGCTGGCGGGTGACGGTTTACTACTCCAACGATAATATCCACCCGTACCGTGAGTGGAAGCGGCGACTGAAGGCCCTCAGAGCGGTGGCCGGCAGGTTTCCGGCCAAGCTGGAGGTTGACAGGGGATATCCCCTGGTCGAGTGGCTGGGACAGGCACTGGCGACCAGCGACCGTTGCCGTCAGTGCTACTGGCGGCGGTTATGGGGCACGGCCCGGCTGGCGCGTGACCGGGGCTTTGCGATGTGGACAACCAGTCTGCTGGCCAGCCCAAGACAACATCACCGGTTGATTTGCGAACTGGGACAGGAAATAGCCCTTCAGACTGGAACGCAGTTTTTGTCCGGGGACTGGCGGGATGGATACGCTGAGGGACTGGAGCTGGCCAGGCAGTGGGATATTTACCTTCAGGGTTACTGCGGATGCATTTTCAGCGAAAGGGATCGTTATTACCGGTCAGAGTGATGCTGTGACGATGAAGATGAGTAAGCTAACGGTAATGTTCGCCGTAGTGACAGCGCTGGTCGGGGTGACAGGTGGGACGGTGGTAGCCGCGGCCGGCGAGGAACCGGTGATCGGGGTAGCCCTGTCAGTCAACCAGCCCAATCTGATTGTTGCCAGCGACGGGGGAATAACGGTTTTTGCCAGCGGAAAGAAAATGCTGTCCGTGACCGCCGGGCAGCGGGTTACGGTTAGTGCCGGACAGGACGGAATTGCAATTGGCGGCCGGGGCACCGGAGTGGACAAACTGAGAATCACTCCTGACAAGGGGAATGATAGTGGAATTGTTGTTAACAAGAAACGTTACCGGGGGATAATCGACGTAAGTCTCAACGCTGACCGCCGCGGGTTGCTGGTGGTTAACCGGCTGCCCCTTGAACAGTACCTGTACGGAGTGGTGGGGGCTGAGATTTCCCCCGACTGGCCGCAGGAGGCGATAAAGGCCCAGGCAGTGGCCGCCCGCTCTTACACCATGGCCAAGCTGGCGGAAAAGCGTTATAAAGGGTATGACCTCAATGCGACCAGCGATCAGGCCTACAATGGCATGAACGGTGAGGACAGGCGGATAAATGACGGAGTAGATGCCACAAGGGGAGTGGTGGCGACCTGCAGGGGAAAACCGATCAGCGCATTTTTTTTTGCCAGCGGCGGCGGATACACCGAGAG
>JAOAFP010000259.1 GCA_026416215.1 Negativicutes bacterium
AGATGTGTATAAGAGACAGCATTGTCCCTGGATATCCGTTATAATAGCACCTGCTTGTTCCTCGATAGCTCAATGGTAGAGCACTCGGCTGTTAACCGAGTGGTTGTAGGTTCGAGTCCTACTCGAGGAGCCAGTTGTGGCCCGTTGGTCAAGCGGTTAAGACACCGCCCTTTCACGGCGGTAACATGGGTTCGAGTCCCATACGGGTCACCATTCTGGGCGATTAGCTCAGCTGGGAGAGCGCCTGCCTTACAAGCAGGATGTCGGCAGTTCGATCCTGTCATCGCCCACCATTCAATGAGAAAACCGACCGTTAGCCGGTCGGTTTTTTTTTGCCATTTCCTGGGCGGACATTACTTCTGCCCGGAACATGCCCGCATCACCCGGCCGAATTTTTCTTAACGTTGGCCAGGCAGTCAAATATATAGTAGCCGGCAATCAACAGGATGACGACCAGTGACAGCAGTTCGGGATTGGATGTCTGAGCCCAGCTCATTCCCTCGAAATCATAGCCGGCCACATGCAGGCAGGCACTCAGTACCCCCATCAGCGAGCCGCCGGCAATAAATCCCGAACTAATCAGCACGCCCCGGTAGTGACGCTGTTTGTTAAGCACACTGTCGCCACTGCGGCCGGAAACAAATTTGGCCAGCACCCCTCCCAGCAACAGCGGGGTATTGAGATGCAACGGTACGTATAAGCCAAGTCCAAACGCCAGAGCCGGCACTCCCAGCCAGTTAAGCAGAACGGCGATGAACGCCCCGCAGACGTATAGCGTCCACGGCGCCTCCTGCCCAGACATCAGCGGGTTTATCACCGCCGCCATTGCGTTGCCCTGCGGGGCAACCAGTCCCCCTTCCCCAAACCCGTAGCTTTTGGCCAGCACCAGGACCACGCCGGCCGATATGCAGGCCGAGACGATTATGTTGGTCAGCTTCCAGAACTGCAGTTTTTGCGGGGTGGCGCCAATCCAGTAAGCCGCTTTCAGGTCACCGACAAAGCAACCGGTCATAAACAAACAGCCACAAACTACGGCGCACATCATAAGCACCACTGCCATTCCCTCAGGACCGGCCAGTCCGGAATGCAGCATTACCTCAGCTCCCAGCACCAGAGTCAGAAGGGTGAGGCCCGATAC
>JAOAFP010000260.1 GCA_026416215.1 Negativicutes bacterium
GTCCCCGGGCGATCATTGTAGGCGCTGATCATCTGCCTGAGACAGGGAACCTTGGCATCGATGATATCGTCCCCCAGCAGTACAGCAAATGGCTCGTCCCCGACAAACTGTCTGGCGCACAGCACTGCGTGCCCCAGTCCCCTGGGCTCCTTTTGCCGGACATAGTGAATTGTTACTTCCGACAGTTCGACCACCATGTCGAGTAAATCGTACTGCCCCTTTTCCTTAAGAACCTGTTCCAGTTCAACAGCCCGGTCAAAGTGATCCTCAATCGCCCGCTTATTGCGGCCGGTAACAATCAGTATCTCTTCAATACCCGACTGTACTGCCTCCTCAATAATGTACTGGATAGAAGGCTTGTCGACAATGCAGAGCATTTCCTTGGGCTGAGCCTTGGTGGCCGGCAGAAATCTGGTCCCAAGACCGGCCGCCGGTATGACTGCCTTTTTTATTTTCCTTATCGGACCACTCATTTTCAGCATCACCTCCCCAGGTTATAAGGTTCAACCGGGCAGCATCAATGCCATCGGTATCACACCTTCCGGCCGTTGGTCTCCGGCCGGCCAGCCGATTCCCATCTGGCGTTTCAGGACTGTCACCAAGCCGGTAGCTCTGACCCCAGCTCCGGACAACCAGGTTAGCCACCCATGTTCACGGTATGGTTTGACCGGAGCATTGTCAGGAAGCCCAGCCAGTGATTTGGCCAATTTGACAGCCGCTGTAAAATCCCCGGTCTGATCGGCCAGCCCATCGTCGACTGCCTGTTGACCGGTGAATATCCGTCCGTCAGCTAAAATCTTGACTGCGGCCATATCCATGTGCCGGCCTTTGGCCACAGCCGACAGGAACTGTCCATAAATCTGGTCAACCATGGTCTGAAGAATTTTTCGTTCTTCCGGCGACATCTCCCTCTTATCGGACATAATGTCCTTGTACGGCCCACTTTTGATTATCTCGCCCCTGATTCCGATCTTTTGGTACAACTCCTGCCAGTTCGACCAGGCGATAAAAACCCCAATACTGCCGGTCACTGTGCCCGGATTGGCGACAATTTTGTCACAGGTTGCCGCCAGCCAGTAACCGCCGGAAGCAGCCACATCACCCAAAGATGCCACAACCGGTACACC
>JAOAFP010000261.1 GCA_026416215.1 Negativicutes bacterium
AACATGAAGCGTACGAGATGTTTCAGGCGATGACGGCTAATATTCAGGACGAAATAGTGCGTCATGTCTTCCGGGTTAAGGTGGTGGCCCAGCCGCACGATCATCTGGAAAATGCCGTTGGCCGCCATGGGGGCGTCGATGAAGGCAACAAGCCGGTGGCACGGCGGCCGGTTGCCAAATCTGCCAGTCCGGGCCGGAATGAGCTTTGCAGCTGCGGTTCGGGCCGGAAGTATAAACGTTGTTGCGGACAGTAATGAATGAGAGGTGATGTAACTTGCTGTTGGATAATTTGCGGCCGGAAATCGAGCAGACAGCGGCCAAGTTGAGGGATTTGAGGGATTCTCTTTGACCTGGTTGGTACGGAAGAAAAGATTGGCCGGCTGGAGCAGGAGATGGCGTCGCCGGACTTTTGGTCTGAGCAGGCGAGGGCTCAGACCGTTGCCCGCGAGCTAAACCAGCTGAAGGACAAGCTGACTGAATTTGGGCAGCTGAGCCGCCAGTACGAGGACGTAAATATTCTCTGGCAGCTGGCAGTGGATGAAGGCGACGACTCCCTCTACGCTGAGATCGAAGATGGATTAAGATCTGTGCAGAAGATCGTTGCCAGGTATGAGCTGGCTTTGCTGATGTCAGGAGAGTACGACAAGAACAACGCCATAGTTACTTTCCACGCCGGCGCCGGCGGAACTGAGGCCCAGGACTGGGCACAGATGCTGTTGAGAATGGTCACCCGCTGGGCTGAACGGTCAAACTACAAAGTCGATCTTATGGATGTGCTACCTGGCGAGGAGGCCGGGATAAAAAGCGCGGTAATTGCGGTGAACGGGAAATACGCGTACGGCTATCTCAAGTCGGAGAAGGGAGTTCACCGTCTGGTCCGCATTTCCCCGTTTGATGCCAATGCCAGGCGGCACACATCGTTTGCCGCGGTTGACGTGATGCCGGAAATTGACGAAACGGTGGAAGTGATTATTAACCCGGCCGATCTGAAGGTGGACACTTTCCGGGCCGGCGGGGCCGGCGGTCAGCATGTGAATAAAACCGATTCAGCGGTGCGGATAACCCATTTGCCGACCAATGTTGTCGTGCAGTGTCAGAGTGAGCGGTCGCAGAT
>JAOAFP010000262.1 GCA_026416215.1 Negativicutes bacterium
AATTAAAGTAGCCCGTCTGCCACAATGCAGACCTGATAGCCATATTTAAGGAGGGTAAATCATGCCAAAGGATATCACGACACTCCGTGGAATGCTGGAATTCCTTCAAAAGGATGGCGACGTTTTAACGGTTGACAGTGAGGTTGACCCCATCCTTGAGGTGGCTGGTATTGTCAAACAACTTGATAACGGACCGGTCCTGCTGTTCAACAATATTAAGGGGTATCCCGATCAGCGAATTGTATCCAGTCTGTTTTGCCGTGCCGACAGAGTGGCCAAGACACTAGATATCCCGGATCCCAAGCGACTGAAATTCCGCGGACTGGAAGGAATGAAGAACCCGCTTCCCCCAAAAGTGGTTGATTCAGCGCCATGCCAGGAAGTTGTTGTTACCAAGGATATTGATGTTAATGCGATGATGCCGGTGCTCCGGTATACAGCGGGAGACGCCGGTCGAATCATCGGTGGTGGTGTGGTACTCATTAGCGGCAGTGATATTGGCCATTGTATCACTTACAAACGTATGAATTTTCGAGGTAAGGACTGGTCAACGCTGGCTTTTAACCCTGGTAGTCATTTTGAGCACTTTGTGCTTGACCGTCGGGTCAAGAAGCAGAACCTGCCGCTGACGGTAAACATTGGCACCGGGCCAGGGGTCGGTATTGTGGCCGGCGGTGGTGGGATCCCTCTAATGGTGCCATTTGGTGCTGACGAGCTGGGTATCGCCGGGCGCATTCAAGGGGCTCCGGTAGAAATAGTGAAGGCGAAAACAGTTGACGCATGGGCAATCGCTGATTCTGAGTGGGTTATCGAAGGCTACGTGGATACCAGTCAAGTTGTCTGGGAAAGCGAGGAAGGCGAAAAAAAGCCAACGGAGTTTGCCCCGTTTTTCCCGGAGAGTCTGGGGCATGTTGGCCGTGCCCGACAGACATACAAGTTTGTGGCTACAGCGGTCACACACCGCAGGGACAGGCCGATCTTTTATGCGCCGCTGGCACATTCCTTTGAGTATCCGGTCACCATGAGTTTTGCCGTTGACGCCGCAGTATACGAGATATTGAACCGGCAATGGCCGGGGCTGGTGAAGGACGTTAATTCTCTCCCGTC
>JAOAFP010000263.1 GCA_026416215.1 Negativicutes bacterium
CAGCGTCAGATGTGTATAAGAGACAGACCTCAGCCCGGCGGGTAAGGATATAACCGGAAACTACTGGTTCTACAAGGGCCAGCTGGAAAACTGCCGGATCGAGGTAACGGTAGACAGCGGCAGCCTGACCATCTGCAAAGTCAGGATCAGTCAAACCGGACAGTATGGTCTGGCCGGCGATCTGCTGCCAGTCCTGGAAAACAGGTATCAGCATTACACCGACAGCGACACCCAGTCACGGCAGAAGCAGTCGTACAGCTGGTCCTACAGCGGCTATACGGCCAGTTTTTCCAGTACCCTGCAGCCGGATTTCAGCTGGGTTAACGAGTTTTCAGCCAGCGTCAGATAGGCCGGCAGGCGTAAAAACTTAACAGCCCGGGCACGACTGCCCGGGCTGCCTTTTTTTGTCTGGAGCGGAAAACGAGATTCGAACTCGCGACCCCCGCCTTGGCAAGGCGGTGCTCTACCGCTGAGCTACTTCCGCACACCCTAGCCTGATTCTACCACACCGCCGCCGTTCAGTTCAAGCCGGTGCTGTGATACTCCCCGTCCAGGGAATTGCGGCGGTATTCCTGATAGGCCCGTTTAAGCTCCTCGACGCAGGCCGACATTTCCTTCTGCAGTTCCGAGGCCAGCCGGTAGTCGCCGCTGCCGACGGCCTCGCCGATCCGAGTGAACAGGCACTTATTGTCGACAAAATCCTTGGCCAGGTAGTAGCGCAGACCGTTGATGTGCCCCCACAGGTAGTGGTCGTAATCGTTGGCCGTGCCGTTGGTGTGCAGGCACTGACTGGCTACCACCACCTGAAAGTTGGCGGGGATTATCCGGTTGAGAAGCTCAGTTTTCCAACGATTGATCGCCCCTTCAACAAACGCACCGATGATTTCCTGGGTGAATACCCCACCGGCGGTCAGCACCTCGGTTTTTTGCGGGTAGGTCCAGAATGCGGTCATATTTTCCCACACCGTGGCCGGCGGGCGGCCAAACCGGCGGTCCCTCTCCTCCTCGCTGTAATCGTCGAACACATCGTGCTCGCTGCGGTAGGCCCGGTGCTGTTCGAGGTAGAACCCTTCCTCGCCCGGTTGTTTGGAC
>JAOAFP010000264.1 GCA_026416215.1 Negativicutes bacterium
GAGATGTGTATAAGAGACAGGCAGCACTCAACCTGCTGTCAATTGCCAGGCACAGTCTGGGCAAGACCCTGCCCAGCGCTGCAAGCGATCTGGGAGTGGCGGTCTGGACGGCCCACGCCTGCCTGCAGGGAGCGCTGCTCAACGTGGCGGCAAATTTATCCGAGATCAACGACGGACAGTTCAGCGTGCAGGTTGCCAAGGAAGTGGACCATATCAAGAAAATGGCCGCTTATTACAAAGGGGAATTCGATAATGTATTTTACGGCCAGGAAATGTTTCTGATGCTTGACTGACCGCCACCGGAGCAGGGAAGGAATGGTTATGATGTACCGACAGTCACAACCGGACAATCCGGTGCTTGTTTTTGAATACGGCATTGAGAACGAATCAGCCGTTTCGGCGGTTCTTGGCCAGTACGGCTTCCGGTTTGCCGTGGCCGGTAATCTCGATGAGGGACTAACGATGATCGGCGACCTTAATCCCGATTTGATCCTGTTAAATGTCGACGATGGCCACGCGGTATGCCGGGCGATTCGGGCTGCCCATCCCGGACGAGATCTAAAGATAATCATCATCACCGACCGGACTGAAACATCGGCTATCGAACAGGCTTTTTCGGCCGGGGCCGACGATTTTGTCGGGAAGCCGTTCAATGAGGCTGAGCTGATGGTCCGGGTCAGGAATTGCCTATTATCTCAGCGGATCAAAAGGGACAGGGAAGGCTGGCAGCAAGATACTGGCAGTTCTGGCAACCGGGCGGGGCAGCACCCGGACCAGCTCGGGCCGGAAAACGACCGGAGGCTAAGCTGTCCGGTTGATCACAGCTGGGGGGATGAGATTTGCCAGCGGGAGCAAGTCCTGCAGCAAATCAACCGGCTGACCGCGTTGTTTCAGAATGAGTTCCGTCCGTTTGCCCTGATACTGTGCCAGCTGACCAATATTTACGATAGTTCCCGGGGTGACTGTCAGGACGATTTTGCTGCTGACGCTGTAAAGCAGAAAACAGCCTCTATTGTCCGCCGTTGTTCGCGGGGAAATGACGTGGTCGGGGTCTGGGATGAAACGGTTCTGGCC
>JAOAFP010000265.1 GCA_026416215.1 Negativicutes bacterium
CAGCGTAGGCGCCCGGCAGCGATGTCAGCCAAGTAACTGTCGATTATTGCCTGCATGATCGGGTCGTCCAGGCCGCGCTGACGCACCTGGATCATGAGGCATTCCCGCAGGTCGCGGGCGCCGACGCCAGGCGGATCAAAGGTTTGAATCAGCGCCAGCACTTCTTCCACCAGCGCCACCGGCACAGCCATCGCCGCCGCCGCTTCTTCCACTTTTACCTGCAAGTACCCGTTGTCATCGATACAACCAATTAGATATTCCCCGGCCCGGCGGGCGCGCGCATCCAGCGTGGCCAAATGCAGTTGAAACTCCAGATGCTCATGCAACGGTACCGCGGACATACCGTAGAACTCGGTTGACGTTTTTTGTTCCTCTACCGGCATATAGCCGGTATCTACCCCTTCATCGAGATATTTCGCCCATTCCAGATATTCACTGGCCAAGTCGTGGCCGTCAACCTCAATGAGCTGTTCGGTTTCCACCTCGCCCAGTCGATTGTCTTCCACCTCGAGGACAGGATTTTCCAGAAGCTCGGCTTCGATCATTTCAACAAGTTCAAGAGACGATAGCTGCAAAATGGCTATGGCTTGGCGCAGTTGCGGCGTCATAACCAGTTTTTGCGACAGCTCCTGCCTGAGGCCATAGTCCATGCGCATAACCGTTGAACCTCCTTTGTTTACTTCACCCTATGCCAAAGTTGGCATAAATATGATCGCCCGTGTCAACAAATACGGGGCAACTGATCGCCGGCCAACATATCGAGCAGCCGGATGCCGCCAACCGCAGTACGCAGACCCACCTGTCCGACGGGTTGCGCCGTCACCCGGCCAATTACTCTCGCCTCCCGTCCATAGGGGTGATCATTCATAATATTCAGTACCTGCTCTGTAAAGACATGTTCGACAACGACAAGCATTTTCCCTTCGTTGGCGAGGTATAACGGGTCAAATCCCAGTATTTCACATACGGCTTGAACTTCCGGCCGGACGGGGATGGTCGTTTCGTCCAGTAAAATCCCCACCCGGGCCTGACCAGCAATTTCATTAAGGGTGGTAGCTACCC
>JAOAFP010000266.1 GCA_026416215.1 Negativicutes bacterium
GTCCTGCAGTATGCCCAGACTTGCTTTGAAGGGCTGAAAGCCTATACCACGGTGGACGGCAAAGTGGTGCTGTTCCGGCCCGACCTCAACGGCCAGCGGCTGGAGGACTCCTGCCGGGGACTGGAAATGCCGGTTTATCCCACTGAACGATTTGTGTCGGCTTCGGTTGAGGTGGTGCGGGCCAATCTGGCCTACGTCCCGCCGGCCGGGCACGGTGCGGCCATGTACCTGCGCCCGTTTATGATTGGCACCGATCCGGTGCTGGGAGTGAAGCCGGCCAGTGAGTACCAGTTCAGAATCTTCGTTTCCCCGGTCGGGCCGTATTTCAAGGGGGGAATTAAACCGCTGACCCTGAAAATTTCTACTTACGACCGGGCTGCTCCCCGTGGCACCGGGCATATCAAAGCCGGTCTGAATTATGCGATGAGCCTGCACCCGCTGATGGAATCCCGCCGGGCCGGCTACAACGACAATCTTTACCCGGATCCGGCCACCCGCACCAAGGTTGAGGAAGCCAGCGGCGCCAATTTTCTGTTCGTTACCGCCGACGGCAAACTGGTAACCCCGCGTTCAGCCAGCATTTTACCGTCGATAACCCGCCGTTCGCTGTTGTACGTGGCCGAACACTACCTGTCGATGCCGGTTGAGGAACGCGAGGTCTATCTCGACGAATTGCCCGGCTTTGTCGAATGCGGACTGTGCGGCACGGCTGCGGTTATATCCCCGGTCGGACGGATTGTCGGCGACGACCGCGAGATTAACTTCGCCAGCGGTATGGAGACCATTGGCCCGGTGCTGAAAAAACTCTACGACACCCTGACCGGCATCCAGACCGGAGCTGTTGCCGCCCCGCCCGGCTGGCTGGTTGAGGTCTGCTGACCGGACTGGTGACGGCGGGTGGCAACTGTCTTGTGACCTTCTTCGCCACGCGAAGAAGGTTTTTCATTGGCTAACCCGGCGATCGGCCGGGCTGGTACCGCACGCCAAGCAACAATGGTGGGGGCAGACAATGTT